>NZ_JACGMO010000069.1:0-38542 GCF_015354745.1 Micromonospora sp. S-DT3-3-22 | reverse complement strand
GAGCAGACCGGCGGGTGCGGCACCGGTGCCTGCTCCGCCGGCCGGCGGGTGTGCCTCGGGTGCGCCCGCGGCGGCGGGCGGGACGGCGTCGTTCACGCCCGGACCGTCCGGCGGACGGCGTCGGCGACGGTGGCCGCCTCGGGCACCACGACCGCCTGGAGGGCGGGCGCGGCGGGCATCGGCACGTCCGGGGCGGCGACCCGGGCGATCGGGGCGCGCAGGTCGGTGAAGCACTCGGTGGCGGCGCGGGCGGCGATCTCCGCGCCGAAGCCGCCGGTCAGGTTCGCCTCGTGGGCGACGACCAGCCGGCCGGTGCGGGCCACCGACGTGGCGACGGTGTCGAAGTCGAGCGGGTTGAGCCAGCGCAGGTCGACCACCTCGACGTCGATGCCCTCCTCGGCCAGGGTGCCGGCGGCGTCGAGGGCCGCCGACACCATCCGGGACCAGGCCACGACGGTGACGTCGGTGCCGGGGCGGACCACCCGGGCCCCGCCGACGGGCTCGACCGGGGCGTCGGTGCGGACCGGGCCCCGGGTCGGGTAGAGCATCCGGGCCTCGGCGACCACCACCGGGTCGTCGCTGACCACGGCGGTGCGCAGCATCTGGTACGCGTCGTCGGGGGTGGCCGGCAGGGCGACCCGCAGGCCGGGGGTGTGCGCGAAGTACGCCTCCGGCGAGTGCGAGTGCTGGGCGCATGCGCCGGGGGAGTAGCCCTGCTGCATCCGGATCACCAGCGGGGCCTTCCACCGGCCGGCGCTGGAGTAGTGGATGGTGGCGATCTGGTTGACGATCTGGTCCATCGCCACGAACGAGAAGTCGGCGTACATGATCTCGGCGATCGGGCGGAGCCCGGTCATGGCCGCGCCGAGGGCCATGCCGAGGAAGCCGGTCTCGGAGATCGGGGTGTCGAAGATCCGCTCGGAGCCGAACCGCTTGTGCAGCCCCTTGGTCGCGCCGAACGGCCCACCGGGCAGGGCGACGTCCTCGCCGAAGTAGATGGTGTCGGTCCGGCTGTCCAGGGCCCAGGTGAGGGCGGCGTTGACGGCCTGGATGTAGCGCAGCGACTCAGACATAGACGTGCTCCTCGGCGGTCGCCGGGTCCGGGTGGGGGACGGCGCGGGCGGCGGTGACGGCGGTTTCGATCTCGGCGGACACCTCGGCGTCGATGGCGTCGAGCCGGGCGGTCAGGTCGGCGTCGGCGGCCTGGCGGATGCGGGCCAGCGGTTCGCGTTGCCGGGCGGCGGCGATCTCGCCGGCCGGGCGGTAGTGCTGCACGTCGCCGCTGTAGTGGCCGACGAGGCGTTCGGTCATCGCCTCCACGATGGACGGGCCGGAGCCCTCCCGGGCCCGGTCGACGGCCTCGGTGACCGCCTCGGCGACGGCGTCGGGGTCGTTGCCGTCGACCACCCGGCCGGGCAGGCCGTAGCCGGCGGCCCGTTCGGCGAGCTGCCGGACGCGCACCATGTCGGAGATCCGGGACATCTCGGAGTAGACGTTGTTCTCCAGCACCAGCACCAGCGGCAGGTCGAGCACGGCGGCGAGGTTGAGCGCCTCGTGCACGTTGCCCTGGTTCATCGCGCCGTCGCCGATGCTGACCACGCTGACCGCCCCGCTGCCGGTGCGCTGGGCGGTGAGCGCCGCCCCGGTGGCGATCGGCACGCCGGCGCCGACGATGGAGTTCTCGCCGACGAACCAGCGTCCCGGGTCGGACAGGTACGGCGAGGCCGCCCGTCCGCCGCACAGCGCCGAGTCGCGTCCCATCATCTCGGCGAACAGGCCGGTCAGGTCGACGCCCCGGGCGATCGCCCAGCCGTGACCCCGGTAGGTGGCGGTGACGTGGTCGCCGTCGCGCAGCGCCCGGCACGCGCCGACCGGGATGGCCTCCTGGCCGTTGCACAGGTGGATCGATCCCGGGATCTCGCCGGCGTCCTTGAGGGCGGTCAGCCGCTCCTCGAACCGGCGGATCCGGGCCATCAGCCGATAGTCGTCGAGCTGCCCCATCACACCCCCAGAGATAATTGAGCCCTATTCCGGCTCGTTGGTTGTGGAGCCTAGACCAGCAGTCCAAGGCTATGGAAGAGTGCACAAGCAAGTTTGTGGCCGTTATTGGTCTCTAATTTGGGAGAGTCGGCATGGAGATCGTCGAGGTCGAGTCGGCGGTACGCGGGGACGCGCACTTCGTCCAGGTACGCACGTCCGACGGGCGGACCGGGGTGGGCCAGTCCGCGTGCTGGGGATACCCCGACGCGGTGCACGCCGTGACGCAGACGTTCCGGCCGTACCTGCTCGGGGCCGACCCGGACCGGATCGAGCACCACTGGCACCACCTCTACCGGATGGGCCCGTTCCGGGGCTCGGTGCTCACCGCCGCCGTCTCCGCCGTCGACCTGGCGCTGTGGGACCTGCTGGGCAAGCGGCTCGGGGTGCCGGTGTGGCAGCTGCTCGGCGGCCGGGTGCGCGACCGCATCCGGCTGCACCTGCTGCTGCCCGGCACCGGCGCGCAGGCGCTGGCCGAACAGGCCGCCGCCGCGGTCGCCGACGGCTTCACCGCCGTGAAGTTCGACCCGCTGCCGGCGAACTACGGCGACCTGTCGCAGGCCCGGCTGGTCACCGAGACCGAGGCCACCACCGCCGCCGTCCGTGACACCGTCGGCCCGGACGTCGACCTGCTCATCGAGCTGCACCGCAAGCTCACCCCGTTGCAGGCGCAGGCGGTGGTGCCGGCGCTGGCCCGGCACCTGCCGCTGCTGGTCGAGGACCCGATCCAGATCGACAGCGTGAGCAGCCAGGCCGAGGTGGGCCGGCGGGCGCCGGAGGTGCCGATGGCCAACGGGGAGCGGCTGCACACCATCTGGGAGTTCAAGGAGCTGCTGGCCCAGGGCGGCGCCCAGTACGTCCGGCCCGACGTCGGGCTGGCCGGCGGGCTCAGCCACGCCCGTAAGATCGCCGCGCTGGCCGAGGCGCACCACGCGGCCGTGGTCACCCACAACTGCCTGGGTCCGCTGCTCACCATGGCCTCGGTGCAGCTCGACACGGTCATCCCGAACTTCGTCACCCAGGAGTACTCGCCGCTGGACGACCAGCTCGCCGACGGTCCGGCGCGGGCCTGCGTCCGCCGGGAGGGCGGGTTCCTGCCGGTGCCGCAGGAACCCGGCCTGGGCGTCACCCTCGACCTGGCCGACATCCGGCCGCTGGACCTGACCGGTCGGCCGGTGACCCGCATCCCGCTGCGCGCCGACGGTTCGGTCGCGTACGCGGTCTGACGGCGGGCACCGCGACGGCCCGGCGGGGGACTCCCCGCCGGGCCGTCGCGGCACGCCCGCGCCGCTCACGGCGGCGGCTGCCCCGGATGGTGGAACACCGGGTACGCCCACAGCGGCTCGCCGTCGGCGTCGGCGATCTCGGCGAACAGCTCCGCCAGCGACGCCGTCCAGCGGGCCTGCACCGGCGAGCCGGCGGTCACCGCCCGGGCGTGCGCGAACCCGTGACGGGTCCGCAGCACACAGATCAGCAGCAGGTCGTGCCGGTAGATGTGGTAGTCGTAGACGCCCGCCTCGTCGAGCAGCGCGGACAACTCCGGCCACACCCGGGCGTGCCGCCGCTCGTACTCGGCCTGCGCGCCGGGGCGCAGCCGGTACAGGTGGCACACCTGCTCACCCGGCCCGGCCGCCCCGCTCACCGACGCCCCCGCAGGGGCGTCCCGCTCACCGGCACCCCGGCCGGGGCCGGGCCGACGACCGCCGGCACCCCGGCCTGCGTCACCCGGCTGCGGGCGGCCGGCGTCACTTGCCGGAGCCGGCGAGCGCGCCGGAGACGAGTTGCCGCTGGAAGACCAGGTAGACGATCAGCACCGGCAGCAGCGCCACGATCAGGCCGGCGCTGACCAGCGGCACCGACACGTCGTACTGGCCGCTGAGCAGGGAGACGCCGACCATCAGCGTCTTGCTGTCCGAGCCGCCCATGATGACCAACGGCAGCAGCAGGTCGTTCCACATCCAGACGAAGTTGAAGATGGCCAGCGCCGCGATCGCCGGAGTGGCGATCGGGGCGAGCAGCCGGAACAGGATGGTCAGGTGTCCCGCGCCGTCGACCCGGGCCGCCTCGATCAGTTCGTCGGGCACCTGCTGGAAGTAGCCGGCGAGCTGGTAGGTGCCCAGCGGCAGCCCGAACGCCGCGTACGCCAGGATCAGGCCCTGGTACTGGCCGGACATGCCCAGGTCCAGCACCGTCTGGTACAGCGGGTAGATGATCGCCTGGCTGGGGATGGTCAGCGTCATGATGATCAGCAGGAAGACCACCTTGCCGCCCCGGAACCGCAGCTTGGTCACCGCGTACGCGACCAGCAGCGCGGCGAGCACCGACAGCACCAACCCGCCGAGCGTGGTGATCAGCGAGTTGAGCAGCAGCCGGGGCATGTCCATCCGGCGGAACGCCTCCAGGTAGTTCTCGAAGGTGATCCCGGCCGGCAGGCCCAACGGGTCGGCGGCGAAACCGGACTGCGTCTTCACCGAGCTGACCACGGTGAACAGCAGCGGGTAGATCGCCGCGACGGCGACGACGACCAGCGCGAAGGTCAACAGGTAACGCCCGATCCGGGCGAAGTGGCGCGGGTTCATCGCGGCTTACGCGTCCCCTCGGTGAACATGTGCCGGACGCTGAAGATCGACAGCACGGCGACGAAGACGAACAGGGCGATGCCGATGGCCGAGCCGTAGCCGCGGTCCAGGAACTGGAAGGTGGTGAGGAAGACCAGGTACTCGGGGAGCATGGTGGCGTCCCCCGGACCGCCCTGGGTCAACGCGTAGATCAGCGGGAACAGCCAGATCAGCACGCCCGAGGCGCACAGCACGCTCCAGTACGCCACGGTCGGGCGCAACATCGGCACGACCACCGACCACAGCCGTCGGAAGAACCCGGCCCCGTCCAGGTAGGCCGCCTCCAGGGTCTCCTCGGGGATGGTGGCCAGGCCGGCGAGGTAGGTCATCACGCCGAGCCCGAAGAAGCTCCACAGGGCGACGGCCACCAGCGAGAACAGTGCACTGTAGCGGCCGTTGAGCCACTCGATCGCCAGCGGTTCCAGGCCGACGAAACGCAGCAGGGCGTTCAACGGCCCGTCGGGGGCGAGGATCTGCCGGAACATGATGCCGACCACGATCGGTGCGATGGTGTACGGCACGAAGTACACCGCCCGGAAGAACTTCCAGCCGGGCGACCGCTGGTGGATCAGCAGCGCCAGGATCAGCGGGAGCACGATCCACACCGGCAGGGTGGCCACCACCAGCAGCGCGTTGCGGAAGCTGGTGAGCACCATCGGGTCGTCGAACATCCGGGTGTAGTTGTCCGCCCCGGCGAACTCGCTGCCACCGAACCCGCTGGACGACTCGAAGCTGGTGACCACCCCCCGGACCAGCGGCACCAGCTTGAACAGCACGGCCAGCACCACGGCGGGGAGCACCAGCGCGGCGCCCAGCCACCACTCCCGGGCATGCCCGGGGCGGTGCCGCCGGCGGGTCGGCGCGGGTGGGGCGTCGGCGGCCACCGGGTCCGACACCGGCGCGGTGGAGATCGTCATCAGGGTTCCTCTCCCCGGGTCGGGCGGGCGGGGCGACACGGCGTCGCCCCACCCACCGGTGGTTACTTGCCCTGCTTCTTCGTGGGGCTGCGCTCCAGCGCCTGCTGCATCTGGTCGGCCCACTTGTCCACCGTGAGCTGGCCGAGGGTGACCTGCTGCCAGCCCCGGGCCAGGGCGTCGGCCTCCGGGCCGGAGAGCATCACGCCGGCGTGCAGGGTCGGCTCGGCGACCAGCTCCTGGATCTTGAGGAAGGCCGGCGACGACGGCAGCAGCGCCTTGTCGACGGTCTTGTTCAGCGGCTGGCCCTTGCCGTACTTCACCCAGAGCTCGCCGTTCTCCTTACCGGCGAGCCAGCTGATGAACTCCAGACCGGCCTGCTTCTTCTCGCTCCACTGGGTGACCCCGTAGACCGCGCCCTCGATGCCGGAGAACTTGCCGGCCAGCGGCGCGGCCGGGTCGATCGCCGGCCACCGGGTCACGCCGAGCTTGTCGTCGCCCAGCGCCTTGCCGAACGCCTCCCAGTTCACCGCGTCGGAGATGATGGTGCCGGCGAACGCGGCGTCGCCGCGCTGGAAGATGTCCGCGCCGTCGGGCAGCATGGTGATCGACGGGGCGTTCTTGTTGGCCCAGCCCTTCGTGGTGATCTCGGCCAGCTTGCCGAGCACCGACACCAGCTTCGGGTCCTTCCAGGACAGCTTCCCGGCGAGCAGCGCCCGGATGTCGTCCTCGGTCAGGTAGTTACGGGCGATCTCCGGGAAGTCCCAGTACGCGGGGAAGGTGCCGGACAGGCCCAGCGCCAGGCAGGTCTTGCCGGCCTTCTTCACCGCCTCGCAGGCGGCCCCGAACTCGTCCCAGGTGGCCGGGGGCTGCTCCGGGTTCAACCCGGCGGCGGTCAGGACGGCCTTGTTGTAGTACAGGACGTTGCCCTGGTAGGAGAACGGCACCCCGTAGCAGGTCTTGCCGGTGTCGAAGCCCTCGCAGGCCCCGCTGTAGGTGACCAGGTCCTTGGTGATCTCGGCGGCCTTGTCACCCAGCGGCACGTACGCCCCGCGCCTGTCGAACAGCTCCAGCCCGGCGTTGTTGGCCATCACGTCCGGCCCCGACTGCGAGGTGATGTACGGGCCCTGCACCTCGGGGTACTTGTCGAACGGGACGGACTGCATCTCCAGCTTGATGTCCGGGTGGCTGCCCTCGAAGCTGGTCTTGACCTGCTTCCAGTACTCGGCCCCACCCGGCTCCCAGGTCAGCACCTTGAGGGTGACCGGGCCGTCGGCGGCGTCGTCGCCACCGCATCCGGTCAGCAGGGCGGCGGCGGCCATGCCGGCGGCGAGGGCGCCGGCCAATCTCCGTCGAAACATCGGTTTAGCTCCTGTCACAAGTGGGGGGCTCAGGGGAGTCGGCGGACCGCGCCGCCGCTGTCGGCGCTGCCGGCCACGGCCTCGGCGACCTGCACCACGTGCAGTCCGTCGGCGAGCGGGACGACCGCCGTCGGTGCGGTGCCGTCGATCCGGCTCAGGAAGTGCCGCAGCTCGGCGGCGAGCGCGCCGCCGCCGTCGACCGGGGACAGCAGCCAGTCCGGCGCCTCGGTCGGCTCGCCCTGGACGAGCAGCATGGGGTGGCCGAGGTCGACGTGGGCGACCCCGTCGGTGCCGTACACCTCGACCAGGTCCGAGGTGTGGTGGGGAGTGCTCTCGGGAAGCAGGTAGCTGTTGCGGATCGACGACACGACGTCGTTGGCGTGTCGCAGCTCCGCCCACACCAGGACCGGGGTCGCCGATCCGGGTCGGGTCCGGGCCGCCGCGCGGACCTCGACCACGGGCGCTCCGGCGTACCAGAGGGCCAGGTCGATGTCGTGGACGGCGGTGAGCAGCGCGGGGTGTTCGCGCGGGAAGAGCCGGCTCAGGGTGCGGGGCCGGTCGCGGCGGGACGACACGGCGAGCACGTCGCCGAGCCGGCCGGCGCGGATCGCGTCGTGCAGGGCGCGGTGCGGTGGGCTGTGCCGCAGGAGGTGCCCCGGCTGGCAGAGCACGCCGGTGCGTCCGGCGGTGTCGACGATGGCGGCGGCGTCGGCGACGGTGGTGGCCAGCGGCTTCTCCACCAGCACCGGCACCCCGGCGTCGAGCAGCGCCACGGCCACCGCCCGGTGCGCCGGGCCGGGCACGCAGACCGAGGCGGCGTCCGGCGTCGTGTCGGCGAGCAGGGCGGCGACGTCGGCGTACGCCTGCGGCACCTGGTAGTCGGCGGCCACCCGGGCGCGGGTCGTGGCGTCCGGCTCGACCAGGGCGGCCACCGGCACGCCGAGCGACCGGTACGCGGCCAGGTGCCGGACCCCGAACGCCCCGGCCCCGATCACGGCCACCGACGGGCGGCTCACGCCCCCACCGCCTCGACGGCGTCGGCCCGGTCACCCGGGCCGGGCCGGCCGGCCCCGGCGTCCCCGTGACCGTCGGGAGCGGCCAGCCGGCCGTCGAGCACCGCCCGGGTGAGCCGCTCCAGGGCGGACACCCCGACGTCGAGGCAGCGTTCGTCGACGTCGAACGCGCCGGAGTGCAGCGGCGCGCCGCCCTGCTCGCCGGTGACGCCGAGCTTGACGTACAGGCTGGGGCCGAGCGCGGCGAGCAGCGCGAAGTCGTCGGTGGTCAGTGGGGGTTCGGTCAGGTCGGCGACCTCGACCACCCCGGGCAGTTCGGTGCGGGCGAGCGCCACCAGGGCTGCCGCGTTGCGGACCGGGGGCATCTCGTTGGCCCAGGTGAACCGCAGGCCCAGGTCGAGCGCGGCGGCCTGCTGCCGGGCGATCCGCTCGATGACCTCCTTGAGCCGGGCGCGGACGGTCTCGTCGTGGGTGCGCAGCGTGCCGGTGGCCTCGGCCCGCTCGGCGACCTGGCTCTGGCTGGCCCCACCGGCGATCGTGCCGATGTTGAAGGCCACCAGCTCGTGCGGGTTGCGGGAGCGGGCCACCCCGGCGTGCAGCAGGTTGACGATGCCGGCGAGGCCGAGGATGGCGTCGCGGCCCAGGGCCGGGGTGGCGGCGTGCGCGGCCCGGCCGGTCACCTCGAACCGGAAGGCGTCCTTGGCCGCCATCGCGGTCACCCGGTCCACCCCGATCGTCCCCACCGGCAGGTCCGGCCAGCAGTGCAGGCCGAGGACGGCGTCGAAACGCCGGTCGCGCAGGGCCTCGTCGGCGAGCACCGCGGCGGCGCCGGAGGTCGCGCCGAACGGGATCTCCTCGGCCGGTTGGAACAGCACGGTCACCGAGCCCCGGGCGGGCGGGTCGGCGGCGAGCCGGGCGGCGACGCCGGCCATCACGGTCATGTGCACGTCGTGCCCGCAGGCGTGACAGACCCCCGGGTTGGTCGACGCCCAGGGCACCTGCTTGGCGTCCTGCACCGGATAGGCGTCCATATCGGCCCGAAGCAACACCGAGGGTCCTTCGGTACGTCCTTCGATCTCCGCGAGCAGGCCGGTGCCGGCGACACCGGTGCGGACCCGGGCGATCGACGCGAGCCGCCCGGCGAGCACCGCAGCGGTCTGCTGTTCAGTGAACCGCAGCTCGGGGTGCTGGTGAAGCTGCCGACGCAGCCGTACCAGATCGTCAACGTCCTCGTGCGCCTGCACCACGCGGTTCACTCCTCGCCTACGTCCGATAATCCGGACCTAATTGAGACAAGAACCTAAGCGAGGGGTCCTCCCGCGTCAATGGGCAGCTCAGAATCGGTTAGGGTCCGGCCATGGAACGCGCCGACGCCCACCTGCACCTGTTCGCCGACGGTTATCCCGGCCGGTACGGAAGGTCACCGGCCGGGGGTGACGAACTCGCCGTCTACCGGACGTTGCGCCACGAACACGGCATCGCGCGGGCCCTCGTGGTCGGCTACGAGGGCGGCCCGGAGTTCACCGGCAACAACCGGCACCTCGCCCGGCTCGCCGCGACACACGACTGGATCGCCCCCCTGGCGTACGTTCCGGTCACCGGCGTCGACCCGGCCGGACTGGACCGCATCCGGTCGGCGGGATTCGCCGGCATCGCGGCGTACCTGCCGGACCCGGCCGCCGCCGACACCTTCGCCGACTGGCTGACGCGGACCGCCGCGACGCTCGCCGGCACCGCGACGCTGCTCAGCCTCAACGCCCCGCCCGAGGCGGCCGGGCGGCTCGGCCGTGCGCTGGCCGCCCTCGACGGGTGCCCGGTGCTGTTCAGCCATCTCGGCCTGCCGGGCCGGCAGTCGACCGTCCCGGGTCCGCAGGTCGCCGCCGCCCGGCTCGCCCCGCTGACCGACCTGGCCCGGCTGCCCCACGTCGGGGTCAAGGTCTCCGGCCTGTACGCCGTCAGCGACCCCGCCGAGGGCTACCCGCACACCGCCGCCCGGCCCTTCGTCGAGACGCTGCTGCACCACTTCGGCGCGCAGCGGCTCTACTGGGGTTCCGACTTCGCCCCCAGCCTCGACCACGTGTCGTTCGCCCAGACCCTGCACCCGGTCGGCCTCGACGGGCTCTCCGCCGCCGAGGCGGCCGACGTGTTCGGCGGCAACCTGCTCCGCGCCCTGGACCGCCACGCCTCGGCGACGCGCTGAGCGGAGGCGGGCCGGCCCGGGAAGCGGTGGCCTGCCCGGTGGCGTCCCACCTGCGGGGCAGGGGACGACCGGCCTTTCCGGACACTTGACGTCATCGATGTTAGCGATAACGTACGGGGATCACCGCCACCCCGCCGCCATCACCCCGAGGTGCCCGTTGAAGCGTCGTACCCTGCTGTCCGCCACCGGCGCCGCCCTCGCCGGCGCGACCCTGCTACGCCCTGCCACCGCGTCCGCCGCCCCCGGCGACGGCTACGTCATGGCCTACTTCACCGAATCGCCGAGCATGACCGCCGCCAGCTACGGCCTGCACCTCGCCGTCAGCACCGACGGCCTGAACTGGACCCCGCTCAACCAGAACCGCCCCGTCGCCACCCCCACGCTGGGCAGCCGGGGCCTGCGCGACCCGTTCATCCTGCGCAAGCAGAACGGCGGGTTCGTGGTGCTCGCGACCGACCTCAACGGCACCGACTGGAACTACCAGAGCCAGTACCTGCACGTCTGGGACTCGGCCGACCTGCGCACCTTCACCGGATACCGGCTGCTCAAGGTGCACTCCCTCGCCACCCACGCCTGGGCGCCCGAGGCGTACTGGGACCCCGGGCGCGGGCAGTACGCCGTCGTCTACTCCGCCGTCACCGGCGGCCGCAACGTGCTGATGGTGAACTACACCGCCGACTTCGTGACCGCGTCCGCCCCGCAGACGTTCTTCGACCCCGGCTACGACGCCATCGACGGCAGCTTCGTCAGCGTCAACGGGGTCAACTACATGTACTTCAAGAACAACACCAACAGCACCCTGCTCGGCACCCGCTCCACCACCCTCAACCCGGGCAGCTTCAGCATCCACACCGCCGCCATCGGCCCCGGCCGGGGCGTCGAGGCCCCGCAGATCGTCAAGTCCCACACCACGAACACGTGGTACCTGTGGGGCGACACGTGGAGCCCCAACGGCCGGTTCTTCTGCTGGCAGACCACCAACGTGGCCGGCGGCGCGTGGAGCCTGCTCAACGACCGGGCGTACACCCAACCGCTGAACTCCAAGCACCCCGGGATCGCCCCGGTCACCGCGGCCGAGCTGACCGCGCTCACCGCCGCCTGGGGGCTGCCCACCTGGAACCGGATCAAGTCGTACAACTTCCCCGACCGCTACCTACGGCACGCCGACAACGTCGGACGCATCGACACGTACCCGTTCGAGCCGTACCAGGACCAGCTGTGGACCCTGGTGCCCGGCCTGGCCGATCCGGCCGGAGTGTCGTTCCGCTCGGTGAACTACCCCGACCGGTACCTGCGCCACTACAACTACACGATCCGGCTGGCGGCCGACGACGGCACCAGCGCGTTCCGGGGCGACGCCACGTTCTACCGCACGGCCGGCCTCGCGGATTCCTCGTGGACGTCGTTCCGCTCGTACAACTTCCCCGACCGGTACCTGCGCCACTACGACTACCTGCTGCGCATCGACCCGCTCACCGGCAGCTCACCGGCCACCGACCGGCAGGACGCCACCTTCCGGATCGGCTACTGACCACACCCGGCGGGCGGCGCACCCGCCCCTCGGTGCCGGCGCGGCCGGTCCTATCCTGGGCCGATGTCGTACGCCGATCTCCGTGTCGACCAGTGGAACGACCGCTCCGAGGAGGCCGCCGGCCGACTGGCCCGGGAGATCGCGGCGCGGCACGACCTGACCGTGGTGGGCCTGCGGGACACCGGCTACGCGGGACGCCCGCACCGGACGGCGGTGTTCGACCGGGGCGGGCTGAGGTTCGCGCTGGTGCCCGGCGGCCGGCCGACGCTCGGCTACGACGCGTCCCGGTTCCACCCCGGCGCGGGCCAGGTGGCCAGCTACGCCGACAGCGCCGAGGAGTACGGCCTGCCGCCGCTGACCGAGTACGTCGACGCGATGACCTCGCCGGTGCGCGACGTCGACCTGCCGGCGATGCTGGTCGCGGTGGAGGCGTTCGATCCCGGCGAGATGCCGGTGCCGCCGGACGACCCTCGGGTCGGTGAACTCGTCGCGTCGCTCGGCCCCCGGGGTGACGGGGCGGGCACGGTGAGTTCCGCCGACGGGCTGACCGTCGAGCTGGACGGGACCGGCCGGGTGGTCCGGGCCGTGCTGGTCGAGGAGTTCGACCACGACGAGGCGATGGCCGCCCTCGCCGCCCTCGGTCTGCGGACCACCAGCCCGGACGAGTGGGAGTGGGCCTGCGGC
The DNA here is from genome assembly GCF_015354745.1 of Micromonospora sp. S-DT3-3-22. Taxonomy (NCBI): domain Bacteria; kingdom Bacillati; phylum Actinomycetota; class Actinomycetes; order Micromonosporales; family Micromonosporaceae; genus Micromonospora; species Micromonospora sp. S-DT3-3-22. Next base: position 26,184 of record NZ_JACGMO010000069.1, on the reverse strand, counting down.
GCGGGCGCGACCACCCTGTTCCGCTGGGGCGACGACAGCCCCGACGACGGCTACCCGGTCGAGCATCCGACCGGGGTGCACCGGACGCCGAACCGCTGGGGGCTGGCGATCGGCCAGGACTCCTACCGGTACGAGGTGACGACCGAGCCGACGGTGGTGTGCGGCGGCGACGGCGGTGTCGTCACCTGCGGCGGCAGCGGCTTCTTCCTCGGCTGGCTCACCCTCGCGACCGCCTACCGGGACGGGGACTTCGGCCGGTGGCTCGCCTCCGACGACGGGTACGCCGACGAGACCCTGACCCGACCGGTGATCAGCCTGGGCTGAGCGACGGCTCCCGGCTACTCGCTCACCGCCGGTCGTACCGGTGCCGGCGCGGCGTGTTCCACCCGGCCCGCGCCCCGGGCCCGCCGGTCGACGACCACGAGCAGCACGGCGACGGCGATCGCGATCGCCGCCAGCACCAGCGCCACCGTGTGCAGCGCGTCGGTGAAGTGCCGGCCGCGCAGGCCGACGGGGCTCGCGGCGGCGATGAACGCCCCGGCCGCCGCGATGCTCACGTTCTCGGTGGAGAGCCGGATGGTGTTGAACAGCCCGGCCGCCGCCCCCCGGCGGCTCTCGTCCGCCTCGGAGACGGCGAGCCGGTCGATGTGACCGGAGGGCAGCCCGGCCCCCGCCCCGATGGCCATCAGGGGCAGCGCCATGGCGGGCAACGTGCTGCCCGGCGACAGGGTCACCAGCCCCAGCGCGCCGATCCCGCAGAGCACCACCGACGTGACCAGGACCGGGGTCATCCCGATGTTCCTGATCAGGATGCCGCCCACCGGCGGCAACGCGATCGTCGGGGCGGTGAGCACCAGCATCCAGGCGCCCGCCTCGGTGGGGGACAGGCCCACCACGTTGATCAGGTACGACGGCAGGTAGACCAGGATCGGCACCAGCACCACCATCAGGGTGCCCGCGGTGATCGCGATCGCCGTGTACCGGGGATTGCGCAGCAGCGTCAGGTCGGTCACCGGGTGCGCCACCCGACGCTCCACGCCGACGAACAACAGCAGCAGCACGGCGGACAGGGTCGCCCCGCCCCACAGCAGCGGATGCGTCGCCCCGAGCCGGGGGGCCTCCACCAGGGTCGCGATGCCGATCAGCGAGGCTCCGGTGAACAGCAGCGCCCCGGCCCAGTCGAACGGCGGGTGGGCCGACGTCCGGCGTCCGGCGGCGGGCCGGCGCGTGGCCAGGACGAGGCCGATCACCAGCACGCCCACCGCGGCGGGCACCCCGAACACGGCCTGCCACCCCAGCGTCTCCAACGCCACGCCACTGAGCTGCGGTCCGAACGCCAACCCCACACCGAGCAGGGTGCCCAGCAGGCCGAAGGCGCGGGCCTGCGCCCGGCCGGTCAGCACGACCGACAGCAGCGCCACCCCGCCGGTCACGGTGGCCGCCGCGCCGACGCCGGTGACGGCGCGGGTCAGGTTCAGCACCAGCACCGTCGGCGCGAACGCCGAAGCGGCGGAGGCGACCGCGAAGACCGCCACCCCCGACAGGAACACCCGGTAGGGGCTCCACCGGTCGGTGACCGCGCCGCCCAGCACGAGGAACGCGGCGAACGTCGCGTTGTAGGCGTTGACCACCCACTGCGCGGCGACGGTGCTGGTCTGGAGGTCGTGCTGGATGCCGGGCAGCGCGACCGACGCCCCGGTGATGGTCAGCGGGAGGACCGTGGTGGCCAGCAGCACGGCCACCGCGTGGACCTGTGCCCGGCGGGTCGGCCGGTCCCGGTGCTCCTGCGCCCCGGCGGAATCCGGAGCGGAGAGGTGACTAGACATGAGGTTCCGTTAGAGGTGTGGGTCACGGGGCCCGGGTCCGTGGTGAGGGCGATCAGGTCGGGAGCGTCGTCGGCGACGCGGTGGGTCAGCCCAGGATCAGGCGGAGTTCCTTGCGGTTGCCGATGCCGAGCTTCTTGTACACATGGGTCAGATGCTGCTCCACCGTGCTGATCGTGATGCTGAGATCCCGGGCGATCATCTTGTTCTGCTTGCCCCGGCCGGCCAGGGTGGCGACCTTCAACTCGCTGTCGGTCAGCGTCGACAGGAACGCCACCGGACGCCGCTCCAGCACCGTGACGGTAGCGTAGTCCCCGCGGTCGAAGTCGAGCGGTTCGGTCTGCAACCGGCGCAGGATCAGGAAGAAGTCGGGGCTCGACGAGAATCGCTCCAGCGTCGTGAGGATCGCCTCGCGGGCACCGCTGAAGACCTCCCCGACGGTGTCCGCGGTCTGCATGGCCCGGGCCCGTATCTCGTCGCCACGGGCCTGCAGCGCCGCATCCACCAGGTGTACGGCGACGTCCTGCTCGCCGAGCATCTGGTAGCCGGCCGCCGCCGCCAGCCGCCACGGGAAGAGGTGCTCCAGCGCCATGCCCCATTCGGCCATGCTCCGCCCGCAGCTCATGAACCGGGTCACCGCGCCGCGCGGGTCCCCGGTGCCCAGACAGAAGTGCCCGAAGCCGTGCCGGTACCAGAGGCTGTAACTGGACTCGTCCATCAACGCCGACGGGGTGGTGCGCAGGTGGTGCACCGCCGCGCCGATCCGGCCCAGGGCCAGGTTGCCCAGGACCACGGTGGCCAGCGGCTCACCGATCCGGTGCGCCCAGCGCCTCGGCTGCATCATCCGCAGCGCCCGCTCACCCCACTCGACGCCGCCCTGCACGTCGCCGTCGAGCAGCGCGCAGACGGCGTGCAGGCTGGTGAGCCGGGCCCGCCAACCGACCGGGTTCTGCCCGCCGAGACGCTGCCGGGCCGCCGCCGCGCAGGCGGCGGCGGTCGGGTCCCCGGACAGCAGCAGGATGCGGATCGCGCAACTCACCAGCCACTCGACGCCGGTGGGGATCTGGCCGCCCTGGTTCTCCAGGTAGTCACGGGCCATGGTGACGTGGTCCAGGCCGGGCCAGGTGGCGGTCATCGCGTTGACCAGCCCGAGGGTCATCAACTGCTCGCGGCTCATGTCCTCAAGGGACGTGCCGCGCCGGGACTCGCCGCAGGGGTAGAGGTCGGTGAGCCGGTCGAGGGCACCGGGGAAATCGCAGGAGGCCAGCACCAGCGACTTCCACCGGTCGGATTCACGTGCCTCGGGGTGGCCGGCGAGCGGTTCGAGGCTCGCCTCGATTCTCCTGAACACCCGGTCGTAACCGACGACCTGCCTGATCCGCTGTCGTGCGGAATCGACATCGGGCCGCAACCACGTTGCCGGGAACTCTTCCGGGTAATCGCCGAATAAGGGTTCGGTTATCATTGGTCCCCCTGCCGTGCAAGTCGTTCCGAATTGCGTGACCGGCCCCTATGAAAGCACTCCTGTCTGTTCGACCGCTGATCTTTACCGGGACGTGCCGGCGGTACGGCCCGTCAGCGGGAGATCCGTTCCTCTCCCGCGATGACGACCTCCGTGAACGGATGCGGGGCGACCGGGTGCCCGGCGTTGACGATCCACGCCTCGCCGGTACGTCCCGTCGCGTGCGCCTGCTCGGCGGCGGCGGCCACCTCCTCCGGTGTCACCAACCCGACACCCGCGCGTACCAGCGCTTCGCGCCGGTCGGCGAGCATCGGGGTGTCCACCGCGCCCGGGCAGATCGCGTTGATCCGGATGTTCACCTGCCCGAGCGGGCCCGCGAGGGACCGGGCCAGCCCGACCACCGCGTGCTTACTCGCCGAGTACAGCGCGTCCGGCGACGGACGCAACCCGGTGGTGCTGGCGGTGACCAGCACCGCGCCACCGCCGTGCGCCCGCATCGGCGCGTACGCGGCCTGCACGCCGAACACGACGGAGTCGACGTTGGTCCGCATCATCGACCGGTACGCCTGCGGGTCGAACCCGTCGCCGACCGCCGTGCCGGCGAGCACGCCCACGTTGAGGTGCACCAGGTCCAGCGCCCCGTACCGGGCCAGGGTCGCCCCGACGTACTCCTGGCAGCCGGCCAGGGTGGTGGCGTCGGTGTGCACGAACAGCCCGTCGCACCCGTCGGCCACCGCGCGCCCCCGCCCGGCGTCGCGGTCCACGATCACGATCCGCCAACCCCGGGACCGGAAGCGGCGGGCCACTGCGGAGCCGATCCCACCGGCTCCCGCAGTGACCACCAGGACCTGTCCGGTCACGGAGCCGCCACGCCCAGGACGTGGCTGAACACGTTGAGCGGGTCGTAGGCCGCCTTGGCCAGTTGCAGGCGCGGGTAGTTGTCGCCGTAGAACAGCGTCGACCACGACACACCGGAGGTGTTCTGGGTGCTGTCGAGGAAGTCGATGTCGGGCCAGTTGATGTACGACCCCTCGTTGCGGGCGTCCGGCGCCGGCACCCCGCCGGTCTCGGCGTACACGTCCCGGTAGAGCCCGCGCAGCCAGTCGATGTTCACCGCGTCGGCGCTCGGGTCGTCCCAGTAGCTGGTGAACGACGCGGCGATCACCGACGAGCGGTGCGCCGTCGCCGTCGCGGTGGGAGCGGTGGCGTTGATCGCCCCGCCGTACGACAGCAGCGTCAGGCCGGACGCCGGGTTGGTGTAGCCGCTCGCCGTGAGCCGGTCGAACACCCGCCCCGCCTGGGCGTCGGTGTAGCGCTGCTTGAGCAGGCCGCCCTTGCTCTTGGAGCGCAGCGGGCCGGTGATGCCGAACGCGGCGGCCGTGGTCGGCAGGTTCAGCGTGGTGGTCAGCCACGGCCGGGTGCCGGTGTCGAGGATCGTCGGCGTCGCGGTGACGCCTGCGGTGATCGCGCTGACGTAGGAGCTGCGCAGGGTGTTGTTGCCGCTGACCGTGGGGTCGACCTGGGCGACGACCGACAGCCGGCCGTACTCGCTGCGGTTGGCGGTCAGCGCGGAGAACAGCCGGGTGCCGGTGGCCCCGGGGGCGCTGTTGAGCTCGTGCCAGGTGCCGTAGTTTGCCATGATCCGGACGAAGTCCGCCCGGGACACGTCGGCCCAGTTCCAGGTGAGGATGGTGTTGGCGACCGCGCCGGGCGGCGTCGGCAGCAGCGTGCTCGGGTTGGTGCCGGTGGCCGTGGCGCTGCGCAGCCAGAACCGGGTGACGATGCCGAAGTTGCCGCCCCCGCCACCGGTGTGCGCCCACCACAGCTCGCGGTTCGGGTCCCCGGTGGCCCGGGTCGCCACGACGGACTTCGCCGTGCCGGTCGCGTCGACGATGACGACCTCGACCGCGTCGATGTAGTCGGCGACGATGCCGTGCTGCCGGGAGAGCATGCCGAACCCGCCGCCGGTGGCGTGCCCGCCGATGCCGACGCTCTGGCAGGAGCCGCCGGGGAGGGTGACGCCCCACCCCCAGTCCAGCCGCCGGTACAGGTCACCGAGGGTGACACCGCCCTGCACGCAGAAGGCGTTACGGGTGGTGTCGAAGGTGACCGAGCGCATCTCGACCAGGTCGATGACGACCTTCGCCGCCGGGTCGTCGACGAAGTTCTCCAGGCAGTGCCCGCCGCTGCGGACCACGACCTTCTTGCCGGCCGTCACGGCCGCCTGCACCGCGGCGACGACCTGCTTGGTGGTGCTGACGATCCGTACCGCCTCCGGGCTGCCGACGAAGCGGCGGTTGAACCCGCGTTGGAGGGCGTCGGCGTAACGGCGGTCGGTGGGGCCGATCGTCACCGGCCCGGGAGTCTTCTGCCCACCGGCCAGGCTGTCGACCTGGGCGGGCGCGGCGACCACGTGGTCGCCGATCAGCGTGCTCGCACCTGCGCCGGCGATGACGGTGCCGACACCGGACATCAACCGCCTGCGGCTCAACCGGGACAAGCTTCCCCCTGGAATTGAGTGAATGTGGGGTGGACACCGCGCCCGATGCGTCGAGGCCCGGCGAAGAAACGTCAATGGGGGCGCGCGGCGATGCGCTCGCCACCTGTCGAACGGACCGTAACCTTACTATGGGAATTTCGCCGTCGCCAACGGTCGAAGCGCTCGCCAGAACCCCTATATCTCCCCTAGGGGAATTGTGTCCTGGATCACCTGAGTCGACGGTAATGGATGCGCTGAGCTATCCGGCCGGCACCCTGAATCAATACAGAAATGCCTGATCAGCGCAGTTCTGCCCGGCCCTGTCGGGCATGTTCGCGGTCGTATGCCTCCTGCGCGTCGAGCATCGCGCCGAGGTGGTCCTGTGCCCACTGGACGGCCAGCTCGATGGCGGGCAACAGGGTCCGGCCCAGCTCGGTCAGGCCATAGTGGACGCTGCGTGGCGGGCCGGGCTGCTCCATCCGGGCGACGAAGCCGTCCCGCTCCAGGCCGCGAAGCGCCGCCGTCAGCACCTTCGCCGTGACCGGGCCGATCTGCGCCCGGATGTCGGAGTACCGCATCGGTTCCTCGGCCAACAGGGAGATCACCATCGCCGTCCACTTGTCGCCGATGTGGATCGGCGCAATGCCCGACGGGCAGACCGGATCGAAGCGCGAGGTGGAGTCCGTCACCGAACCAGCCTAACGAGTTTCCCGGAGGAAACCTCGGTCCTCGTTACCGTGGCACGCCGGCGCTGTTCGCGGCCGTACGGCCCGTACGCGTGGGCGGCACCGGAACATCGGCATCGCGAGAGAGGGACGACCAGTGACCAAGATCGTAGTGTTCGGCGCAGGCGGCAAGGCGGGCAGGGCGATCGTGGCCGAGGCCGCCAGCCGTGGGCACGAGGTCGTCGCGGTCGTCCGGGACACCACCCGGTACGCCGACCTCTCCGGTTCCGGCGTCGAGGTGGTCGCCGGCGACGTCACCGACCAGTCGCAGGTCGCCGCCCTGGTCAAGGGCGCGGGCGCGGTGGTGAACGCGGTCGCCCCCGGTGCCGGGGACAACATGGCGACGTTCTTCACCGCCGCCGCGGGCGCGCTCGTCAACGCCGTCGCCGAAACCGGCGGGGGCCGCCTCGTCGCCATCGGCCTGTCGGCCTACCTCGACGCCGCGCCCGGCGTCCGGGTCATGGACACCCCCGGCTTCCCGGCGCAGTTCCAGGACTTCGCGAAGGCCCACGCGGCGGCGCTCGACGTGCTGCGGGAGGCGCCGGCGACGGTCGAGTGGTCGGTGGTGGTGCCGGCGATGGAGTTCGACCCGGAGGGCGAGCGGACCGGGACGTACCGCGCGGGCGACACCGGCATGCTGGCCGACGCCGACGGTGCCAGCCGGATCTCCTACCGCGACTTCGCCATCGCCGTCCTCGACGAGGCCGAGCAGGGCGCACACCCGCGCACGCACTTCGCCGTCGCCTACTGAGTTCCGGCGCGGAACACACCGCGTCCTGACCGTCGGCCCGGAACGCCGCGTCCGGGCCGGCACCGAGTGGTAGCCGCCGCGGGGCGTCGCCCGTCCGGCGGCCTGGACGCGGGCCGGAACCCGCCCGATCGGCTGCGCGGGATGGGCGCGGCAGCGGATCGGGCGGGTGGCCCGGGGTGGTCCCGTGACCGGGGTCGACCGTCCATGACGGACCCGACCCCTGTGCCGGCACGGGACCGGAGCCCGGGCCGACTGCGGCCTCCGCCACCGGCCCCCGGTGCGAGGGGCAGCCGGTGACGGAGGCCGCAGCACGAGACAAGGCGTCGGGTCGACCGGTGCTACCGCCGCGCCTCATTCCCGGGCGCCTGCCCCGGCTCCGATATCGGCGCGGCGCAGCGGTCCGCCCCCTGGCCGGACGGTAGATTCGCTGGCCGCTGGCCGCTGGCCGCTGGCTTGCCGGAGGATTCCCGCCCGTGGGTACGTGACTCCGGCCCTCTTCGGAGCGACCGTCCGCCGTGCCCCGATCCGGTCCTCGCCTCCCGGAGTTGGCCCGTTCTGCTCGTCGGGGCGGTGGCCCCCGCGAGGGCAGGCAACCCCGCCCTGCTGCGCGGAGCGCCGGGCACGCATCGGCTCGTCGTGCCGGTCGCGCGTCCTGTTCCCGCGCCGGGCGTCCGCTGCGTCGACGCCGGCGCCGCGCTTTCCCCCGTTGATTGTTCGCGTTATCCCGGAGCGTCGGCACCGGCGCGGTGAATTGTTTCCGCCGGGGAACAGTCGTGTTTCCGCCGTCGCCCCCCCATTGTCGGTGGTCGCTGATCCACTTCCGAGCATTTTTCCCCCGTGGTAATTGCACGTCGCGGAGCCCGGTGGTGTGCGGCACGGCCCGGCGATTGACGAAACAATACGAGTCCGGTTCTGATCAGCATGCGTATCGGTGCCCGGGTGGCCGTCGCCGATGTGGCGTCGGCCGGTCCGTCGGCGTGGCGGGGCGGCTTCCGGCCCCGTCGCCACCCGGTGCCGTGCCGGCCGGAAAGCCCGCCAGGGCAGCCCTTTCAATCGGCACCCGCGCCCGGCGCGGCCGAGTTCGCCCAGTGGCGATCGGTCCGTGGCCGCCCGCCGTCGCACGCCGTGGCGGCGGCGCTGGGTCGCCCGGGTCCATCGTGGGGACGGTGACCGAAAAGCGAGCGGAATGCGTTGCCGATAAACATCGATTAAACGTGGAGTTGACGATTCTAGGGGAAATCTAGGGGTTGAAGACCGTCGATCACTGATCGACTCTGGACGGGTCGTTGGCGGAGCGGATCGAAGTACCTCTCTCGATCATCTGCAATTCCCACGCGCTTCGCGTCACTGCGCCCACCGCGTCGAACCCGGGGGAAATACGTGGCTGTCCTGTACGGATACGAGTCGGCTGATTTCACGGCGGACATCGCGATCACCGGCATCGCGTGCCGTTTCCCCGAAGCACCGGACCCGACCCGATTCTGGGAATTGCTCGTGGCGGGCCGCAGCGCCGTCCGGGACGTCCGGGACCGCTGGCCCGCCGCCACCGGGGCCGCCCGCTGGGGCGCCTTCCTGACCGAGGTCGACACCTTCGACGCGCCCTTCTTCGACATCGGCGCCCGCGAGGCCGCACTGCTCGACCCGAGGCAACGCCTCCTGCTCGAACTCGGCTGGGAGGCACTGGAGGACGGCCGGGTGCCCGCCGACGCCGTGGCCGGCACCCCGTTGGGCGTGTTCGTCGGCACCACCTGGGACGACTACGCCCAGGTGGCACACCGCCACCGCACCGCGCTGCGCTCCGGCCACGCGATGACCGGCCTGCACCGCAGCATGATCGCCAACCGGCTGTCGTACTTCCTGCGCGCCAACGGGCCGAGCGTCACCGTCGACACCGGCCAGTCGTCCTCGCTGGTAGCCGTCCACCTGGCCTGCGCCAGCCTGCGCAGCGGCGAGTCGACGACCGCGCTCGCCGCCGGGGTGAGCCTGGCCCTGCTGCTGGAGAGCAGCCACATCTCCGACGACTGGGGCGGGTTGTCCCCCGACGGTCGCTGCCACACCTTCGACGCCCGCGCCAACGGCTACGTCCGGGGCGAGGGCGGGGGAGCGGTCCTGCTCAAACCGCTCGACCGGGCGCTCGCCGACGGCGACCGGATCTACTGCGTGATCCGGGGCAGCGCGGTCTCCGCCGGTGCGGGCGGCACCCCCACCACCCCGGACCCGGCCGCCCAGGAGGCGACGCTGCGCGCCGCCCACCGCCGCGCGGGCACCACCGCCGCCGACGTCCAGTACGTCGAACTGCACGGCACGGGCACCCGGGTCGGCGACCCGATCGAGGCCGGCGCGCTGGGCCGGGCGCTCGGCGACCCGGCCGCGCCGCTGGCGGTCGGCTCGGTCAAGACCAACATCGGCCACCTGGAGGGTGCCGCCGGCATCGCCGGACTGATCAAGACCGCGCTGGCCGTACGGCACCGCCAACTCCCGCCGAGCCTGCACTTCACCACCCCGAACCCCGACATCGACCTGCCCCGGCTCGGCCTGACGGTGGTCACCGACCCGACGCCCTGGCCGCGCCCGGACCGGCCCCTGGTGGCGGGAGTCAGCTCGTTCGGCATGGGCGGGACGAACTGCCACGTGGTCCTCGGCGAGGCCCCCACCGACGCGCCGCCGACCGCCCCGGTGCCGCCGGACGTGCCGGTCCTGGCCTGGCCGGTGTCCGCGAAGTCCGACCCGGCCCGGGACGCCGCCGTGACGCGCCTGCGGGAGCACGACGCCGACCCGGCGGCGGTGGCCTGGTCCCTGGCCACCACCCGGGCGGAACTGACCCACCGGGCCGTCGTGGTCGGCGACCGGGTGGTCACCGGCCAGGCGCGCGACACCGCCCTGGGATTCGTGTTCGCCGGTCAGGGCGCCCAACGGGTCGGCATGGGACTGCGCCTGCACGCGGCCCACCCGGTCTTCGCCGCCGCGTTCGACGAGGTGTGCGACCTGGCCCGGGTGGACCTGCGCACGGCGATCAGCACCGGCGACGGGCTCGACGCCACCGGCACCACCCAACCCGCCCTGTTCGCCGTCGAGGTGGCGCTGTTCCGGCTGCTGGAGTCGTGGGGCGTCCACCCCGACGTGCTCGTCGGCCACTCGATCGGCGAGATCGCCGCCGCGCACGTCGCCGGGGTGCTCGACCTGCCGGACGCGGTACGGCTGGTGTCCGCACGCGGCGAACTGATGCAGGCGCTGCCCGCCGGCGGGGCCATGGCGCACGTCCGCGCCGCCGACTCCGTCGTACGCCCGTTCCTGCGCGACGGCGTGGTCGTCGCGGCCGTCAACGGCCCCGACGCGACGGTGCTCGCCGGACCCGCCGGGCCGCTGCGCGCGGTCACCGGGGAGATCGCGGCGGCGACCCGGGCCCGGGTACGGCACCTGCGGGTCAGCCACGCCTTCCACTCGCCCCTGATGGACCCGATGTGCGACCGGTTCCGCCGGGTCCTGTCGACGGTGACGTTCCGGCCGGCCACCCTGCCCGTCGTCTCCACCGTGACCGGTGCGCCCGCCGACCTGACCGACCCCGAACACTGGGTACGCCAGGTGCGCGAACCGGTGCTCTTCCACGCCGCCGTCACCGGGGCCGGCACCGCGTACCACGTCGGCACCTGGCTGGAACTCGGACCGGACGGCTCGCTGTCCACCCTGATCGACGGCGGCGTTCCCACCCTGCGCGTCGACCACGACGAGGCCACCAGCCTGGTCACCGCCGCCGGGACGGTGTGGACCCGTGGCCACCCGGTGGACTGGCGGGCCCTACTCGGCGGCGCGGGCCGGGTCGTCGACCTGCCCACCTACCCGTTCCAACGCACCCGGCACTGGGTCGGAGCCCGGCCGGAACCCACCCGTACCGGCCGGCCGGCCGCCGACCGCGACCTCACCGCCGAGATCGACGTCCTCGTCCGACGGGTGCTCGGCGGACGCGCGCCCGCCGTCATCGCGGCCACCACCACCTTCCACGACCTGGGCTTCACCTCGCTGCTGGCGGTCGAGCTGCGCGACGAACTCGCCGCCGCCACCGGTCTGGTCCTCCCGAGCGGGCTGCTGTTCGACCATCCCACCCCCGCCGCGCTCGCCGAACGGCTCACCGTGCTGCTCGCCGACGGCGACCCGGCCCCGGACGACGAAGCCGACGACGACACGTCGACCGTCGTGGACGAACCCGTCGCCATCGTCGGGATGGCCTGCCGCTTCCCGGGCGGGGTGGCCTCACCGGAGGACCTGTGGACGCTGCTCGTCGACGGCGCCGACGTCATCGGGGAGTTCCCCGACGACCGGGGCTGGGACCTGACGGCGCTGCGCGACTCGGGCCGGCTCGGCACCGGCTCGGGCGGGTTCCTCGCCGACGCCGCCGGCTTCGACGCCGCGTTCTTCGGCATCTCACCCCGTGAGGCGCTGGGCATGGACCCGCAGCAACGGCTGCTGCTGGAGGTCTCCTGGGAGGCGCTGGAACGCGCGGGAATCGCCCCCACCTCCCTGCGGAACAGCCGGGTCGGTGTCTTCGCCGGCGCGACCGGGGGCGACTACGGCCCCCGGATGCACGAGGCCCACCCCGACGCCGAGGGCTACCTGCTGACCGGCGTCAGCCCCAGCGTCGCCTCCGGCCGTATCGCGTACACCCTCGGCCTCACCGGGCCGGCGCTGACGGTCGACACGGCCTGCTCGTCGTCGCTTGTCGCCGTACACCTGGCGGCTTCGGCGCTGCGCAACGGCGAGTGTTCGCTGGCGTTGGCCGGGGGCGTCACCGTGATGTCCACGCCCGGCATGTTCGTCGAGTTCAGCCGGCAGGGCGGGCTGTCGCCGGACGGCCGGTGCAAGGCGTACTCCGCCGACGCCGACGGGACGGGGTGGGCCGAGGGCGCGGGGATGCTGGTGCTGGAGCGCCTGTCGGATGCGCGTCGGCTTGGTCATCGGGTGTTGGCGGTGGTGCGGGGTAGTGCGGTGAATTCGGATGGTGCGTCGAATGGTTTGACGGCGCCGAGCGGTCCGTCCCAGGAGCGGGTGATTCGTCGGGCGTTGGCGGTGGCGGGTGTGTCGGTGTCCGAGGTGCAGGTGGTGGAGGGGCATGGGACGGGGACCCGGTTGGGTGATCCGATCGAGGCGGAGGCGTTGTTGGCGACGTATGGGCGGGGTCGGGTGGTGCCGTTGTGGTTGGGGTCGGTGAAGTCGAACATCGGCCACACGCAACACGCGGCCGGTGCCGCCGGGGTGATCAAGATGGTGTTGGCGATGCGGCACGCGACGGTGCCGGGGTCGTTGCACGTGGGCGAGCCGTCGGGGTTGGTGGACTGGTCGTCGGGTGCGGTGGAGGTGCTGCGGGGGTCGCGGGAGTGGGTGGTGGCTGATGGTGGTCGTCGGCGGGCGGGGGTGTCGTCGTTCGGGATCAGTGGGACGAACGCGCACGTGATCGTGGAGGAACCGCCGGCTGAGCCGGAGGTGCCGGCCGGAGGCGGTTCGCCCGTGTCGTCGGGACAGACCCCGGCGGCGGGTACGCCGGTCGGTGGCGTGGGGTCCTCCGCCGAGGTGTTGCCCGCGCCGGTGGGGGTGACGCCGTGGCCGGTGTCGGCGCGGACCGCCGCCGGGGTGCGGGAGCTGGTGGAGCGGTTGCAGTCGATGGTGGCTGGGGTGTCGGGGGTGGATGTGGGGTGGTCGTTGGCGTCGACGCGGTCGGTGTTCGACGAGCGGGCGGTGTTGCTTGACGGTGTGGTGGTCGCGGATGGGGTGTCGCTTGCTTCTGGGGTGCGGGCGTTGGCGTCGGGTGGGTTGGGCTTGGTGTTCGGGGGTCAGGGTGGTCAGCGGGTGGGGATGGGTGCGGGTTTGTATCAAGCGTTTCCGGTGTTCGCGTCGGTGTTCGATGAGGTGTGTGGGCTGTTGGGTGGGGACGTGCGGGAGGCGATCTCGTCCGGGGTGGGTCTGGATGGGACGGGTGTTGCGCAGCGGGCGTTGTTCGCGGTGGAGGTGGCGTTGTTCCGGCTGGTCGAGTCGTGGGGTGTGCAGCCGGCGGTTTTGGTGGGTCATTCGATCGGGGAGATCGCTGCCGCGCATGTGTCGGGGGTGTTGTCCCTGCCGGACGCGGTGGTGTTGGTGTCGGCGCGGGCTCGTCTGATGGCGGCGCTACCCGCCGGGGGAGCGATGGTGTCGTTGCGGGCTTCCGCGCATGAGGTGGAGCCGTTCTTGTCTGGTGGCGTGGTGGTTGCGGCGGTGAATGGTCCGTCGGCGGTGGTGATCGCTGGTCCAGAGCGGGAGACGCTGCGGGCGGCGGAGGCGGCAGCGACCATGCTGGGCGTCCGGCAGCGGCGGTTGTCGGTGAGTCACGCGTTCCATTCGCCGTTGATGGAACCCATGCTCGACGAGTTCCGCACGGTGGTCGAGGGCCTGTCGTTCCAGCCGGCGCGGATTCCAGTGGTGTCGACCGTCACCGGAACGGTCGAGGATCTGGGGGAGCCGGATTACTGGGTACGGCAGGTGCGTGAGCCGGTGCGGTTCCACGAGGCGATCGAGGCGGCTGGTCCCCGTTCCTGGTGGGAGTTGAGCGCGGACGGTGGTCTGTCGTCCCTGCTGGCCGACGGTATCCCGATGCTCCGGCCGGGTGCCGACGAGGCGGTGTCGGCGGTGACGGGGTTGGCGCAGGTGTGGGTGCGCGGCCACGAGGTGGACTGGCGGGCGTACTACGGCGGGGGGAAGGTCGTCGACCTGCCGACGTACCCGTTCCAACGGCAGCGGTACTGGCTCGACAACCAGCCCGCGGTCGGGACCACCGGCACCCGGCACGGTCTGCTGTCCACCTCGGTGGACCTCGCCGACGACGCGGGGGTGCTGCTGACCGGCCGCGTCTCCACCCGCAGCCACCGCTGGCTCGCCGACCACGTCGTCGACGGGCGGACGCTGCTGCCGGGCACCGCGTTCCTCGAGGCGGCCCTGCGCGCCGGTGCCGAGTGCGACTGCCCCCGCGTCGAGGACCTCACACTGCTCACCCCCCTCCCGGTCGGCCCCACCGCCGTCGCGCTCCAGGTGGCCGTCGGGCCGCCGACCGTCGACGGCCACCGCACCGTCACCGTGTACGCCCGCGCCGCCGACTCGACCGACTGGACCCGGCATGCCGTAGGCACCCTGACACCCGCCCGGCCGGCGTCGGCCCCTCCCCGGCTACCGGCCGACGCGCAGGAACTGGACCTGACCGGCGTCTACGAGTCCGTCGCCGCCCACGGCTACCACTACGGGCCGGCGTTCCAGGGACTCCGTCGCCTCTGGCGGACCCGGGACGGCCTTCACGCCGAGGTCGAACTCGACGCGGGCGAGCCGGTGGAGCCGTACCTGCTGCATCCCGCCCTGCTCGACGGCGCGCTGCACCCGGCGCTGCCCGGCGTGGCCGACGACGCCCGCCCGGCCGCGCTGCCGTTCGCCTGGTCCGGCGTCCAGGTGCACGCCACCGGCGTCCGCCGGCTCCGGGTGGCGTACACCTGGACGGGGCCGGAGACGCTGTCGATGACGGCGGTGGACGACGACGGCACGCTGGTCGCCGAGGTCGCCTCGCTGGTCTGGCGGCCGGTGGGCGCGGTGCGGCGCGGTGAGGTGCTGACCCGGGGCTGGGTGCCGGCACCGGCCCCCACCGGCACGCCCCGCCCGGTCACCGCCGTGGCGCTCGCCGCCCGTGGCGCGGACCAGGCAGCCGCCGCCCACGCCGTCGCCGAGGACGTCCTCGACGAGATCCACGCCGCGCTCGCCACCGACGACGGGCGCACCGTGGTCTTCACCGTCGCCGACGACGCACCGGCCCTGGCCGTCGCCGCCGGGCTCGTCCGCTGTGCCCGCACCGAACACCCGGGCCGGTTTGTCCTCCTGCACCACGACACCGCTGTCGACGCGGCGGACCTGGCGCGGGTGGCCGCCCTCGACGAACCGGAGGTACGCCTCGCCGGTGGCGCGCTGACCGTGCCCCGGCTGCGCCGCGACGACCACACCCCGAGCGCCCCGGTCGACCTCGGCGACGGCACCGTCCTGATCACCGGCGCCAGCGGCGCACTCGGCACCGGACTCGCCCGCCACCTGGTACGCGACCTGGGCGTACGGGGGCTGCTGCTGCTCAGCCGCCGGGGCGCGGACGCCCCCGGCGCCGCCGAACTCGCCGACGAACTGCGGGCGTACGGCGCGGTGGTGACCCTGGCCGCCGGCGACGCGGCCGACCCGGAGCAGCTCGCCGCCGCGTTCTCCCTGATCCCCGCCGACCTGCCGCTCACCGCCGTGGTGCACGCGGCCGGCGTGCTCGACGACGGCCTCGTCGCCACCCTCACCCCCCGGGCGCTGCACGCCGTGCTGCGACCCAAGGTGGACGCGGCATGGCACCTGCACCGGCTCACCGCCGACCTCGACCTGGCCGCGTTCGTGCTGTACTCGTCGATCTCCCAGCAGATCGGCGCGGCCGGCCAGGCCAGCTACGCCGCCGGCAACGCCTTCCTCGACGCGCTCGCCGCCCACCGGCACGCCGCCGGCCTGCCCGCCACCTCACTGGCCTGGGGGCTGTGGGCCGCCGAGGGTGGCATGGCCGAGACGCTCGGCGCGGCCGACCTGGCCCGGATGGCCCGCAACGGGGTGGCCCCGCTGCGGCACGACGACGGCCTGGCCCTGTTCGACCGGGCCCTCGGGTTGCCCGGCCCGCTACTGGTCCCGATGCTGCTGGACACCGCCGGGCTGGCCACGGCGAACGATCCGGCGACACTGCCCGCCGTGTGGCGCGGCCTGGTCCGCCCCCGGGCCGCCCACCCCCGCCCGGTCACCGACGGCCCGTCGCACCGGGACCTGGCGGAGGTGGTCCGCGCCGAGGTGGCGGCCGTCCTCGGCCACACCGACCGGACGAAGGTCGGGGTGCGGGCCGCGCTCACCGACCTCGGTGTCGACTCGCTCACCTCCGTCGAGCTGCGCAACCGGCTCGCCTCGGTCACCGGGCTGGCGCTGTCGGCGACGGTGGTGTTCGACCATCCCACGGTCGCGGCGCTCGCCGACCACCTGCGGGAGCTGACCGGTGGGACCGACCCGGACGGCCCGGCGGCCGGCAGCGTCACCGACGCCCACGACCCGATCGCCGTCATCGGCATGGCCTGCCGCTACCCCGGCGGGGTCGACTCCCCGCAGGACCTGTGGCGGCTGGTGGCCGAGGGACGGGACGCCATCTCCGAGTTCCCGGTCAACCGCGACTGGCCGGAGGACCTCTACGACCCCGACCCGGGCCGCCCCGGGCACAGCTACGTCCGCGAGGGCGGCTTCCTGCACCGGGCCGACGAGTTCGACCCGGCGTTCTTCGGCATCTCGCCCCGCGAGGCGCTGGCGATGGACCCCCAGCAGCGGCTGCTGCTGGAGACGGCGTGGGAGGCGGTGGAACGCGCCCGCATCGACCCGTACTCGCTGCGCGGCAGCACCACCGGCGTGTTCGCCGGGCAGATGTACCACGACTACGCGCCGCCGGTCGACGCGATGCCCGGCGACCTGGAGGGCATCCTGCTCACCGGCAACACCGGCAGCGTGCTCAGCGGCCGGCTGGCGTACGTGCTCGGGCTCACCGGACCCGCCGTCACCGTCGACACGGCGTGCTCGTCGTCGCTGGTCGCCACCCACCTGGCCGTCCGGGCGCTACGCGCCGGTGAGTGCTCGCTGGCCCTCGCCGGCGGGGTCACCGTCATGTCGACCCCCGGCACGTTCGTCGAGTTCAGCAGGCAGCGGGGCCTGTCGCCGGACGGACGCTGCAAGTCCTTCTCGGCGGACGCCGACGGCACCGGCTGGGGCGAGGGCGTGGGCGTGCTGCTGCTGGAACGCCTCTCCGACGCCCGCCGCCACGGGCACCCGGTGCTGGCCGTGCTGCGCGGGACCGCCGTCAACTCCGACGGCGCGTCCAACGGGCTGACCGCCCCCAACGGCCGCTCCCAGCGGGCGGTGATCCGGGCGGCGCTCGCCGACGCCGGACTCACCCCCGGCGACGTGGACGCGGTGGAGGCGCACGGCACCGGCACCCGCCTCGGCGACCCGATCGAGGCGGAGGCCGTCCTCGCCACCTACGGCCACGACCGCGTCGAACCGCTCTACCTCGGGTCGCTGAAATCCAACGTCGGGCACACCCAGGCCGCCGCCGGCGTCGGCGGCATCATCAAGATGATCGAGGCGATGCGCCACGGCACCCTGCCGGCGACCCTGCACGTCTCCGCGCCGTCGCCGTTCGTGGACTGGTCCGCAGGCGCGGTGCGGCTGCTCACCGAACCCCGGGACTGGCCCGACACCGGCCGGGTACGCCGCGCCGCCGTCTCCTCGTTCGGGATCAGCGGCACCAACGCGCACGTCGTCATCGAGGCCGCCCCGCCGGAGCCGACGCCCACCGGGCCCGACCCCGCCACCGCCCCGGCCGTGGTGCCGCTGGTGCTCTCCGCCGTCACCCCCGCCGGACTGCGGGCCCGCGCCGACCAGCTCGCCGACCTCCTCGACGACGACGCCCCGAGCGCCGACCTGGGCTGGTCGCTCGCGGCCACCCGCGCCGACCTGCCGGAACGTGCCGTCGTGCTGGCCGATCACGCCACCGCCCTGCGCGCCCTCGCCGGCCACGACCCGCAGCCCGGACCGGGCGGCGACGCCGAACCCGCCCTGGTGGTCGGCACCGCCGGCGACCACGGCGGCGTCGTGTTCGTCTTCCCCGGCCAGGGCGGCCAGTGGACGGGGATGGCCGCGCCGCTGATGGCGCAGTCACCGGTCTTCGCCGCGTCGATGCGGGCCTGCGCCACCGCCCTGGCCCCGTACGTGGACTTCGACGTCACCGACCCGGACCTGGCCCTCGACCGGGTCGACGTGGTGCAGCCCGCGCTGTGGTCGGTGATGGTGTCGCTGGCCGCGCTGTGGCGTTCGCTGGGGGTGGAACCCGACGCCGTCGTCGGACACTCGCAGGGCGAGATCGCCGCCGCCGTCGTCGCCGGTGCGCTCACCCTCGACGACGGCGCCCGGGTGGTGGCGCTGCGCAGCCGGGCCCTGCGGGACATCACCGGCGGCGGTGGGATGCTCTCCGTCGCCCTGCCGGCCGAGGACGTCGCCGACCGGCTCGCCGGCCACGGCGGGCGGCTGTCCATCGCCGCGCTCAACGGTCCACGCTCCACCGTGGTGGCCGGCGACGCCGACGCGCTCGCCGACCTGCACGCCCGCTTCGCCGCCGAGGACGTCCGCTCCCGCATGGTCAACGTGGACTACGCCTCCCACTCCGCGCACATCGAACCCCTCGGCGCGTCGCTCACCGCGCTCCTCGCCGACGTCGCACCGCAGCCGCCCCGGGTGCCGCTGTACTCCACGGTCACCGGCCGTCCGCTGACCGAACCGATGGACGCCGACTACTGGTACCGCAACCTGCGGCACACCGTGCTGTTCCACGACGCCGTCACCGAACTGACCGGCCACGGGCACGGCGTTTTCGTCGAGATCAGCCCGCACCCCGTGCTCGCCGTCGGGCTCACCGAGACGGCACCGGACGCCCGCGTCGCCGGTTCGCTGCGCCGCGACCGGGGCGGCCTCGACCAGTTCCTCACCGCCGCCGCCACCGTCTACACCTGGGGGGTGCCGGTGGACCTCACCGCGCTGTTCCCCGGGGCCCGGGGCGTGGACCTGCCCACCTACCCGTTCCAACGCGAGCGGTACTGGCTGACCCGGCAACCCCGCGGCGAGGTCTCCGGGGCGGGCCTCGACCCGGCGGCCCATCCGCTGCTCGGCGCGGTGACCGCCCTGCCCGACGGCACGGTCCTGCTCACCGGCAGCGTGTCCCGCCGCACCCAGCCCTGGCTGGCCGACCACGTCTTCTCCGGCACGGTCCTGGTGCCCGGCACCGCCCTGGTGGAGTTGGCGCTGCGCGCCGGTGACGAGGTCGGCTGCGACGAACTGCGCGAACTGACCCTGGTCGCCCCGCTCGCCCTGCCCGACCGGGCGTCGGTGCGGGTGCAGGTCCGGGTCGGTGCACCGGAGGCCGACGGCGTCCGGCAGGTCACCGTGCACGGCCGGGCCGCCGAGGACGACCCGTGGACCCTGCACGCCACCGGCAGCGTCGCGTCCGCCGCCCCGGACACCCCGCCGTTCCCGCTGGTGTGGCCGCCGGCCGGCACGCAACCGGTCGACCTGGACGGTGCGTACGACCGGCTCGCCGCACACGGTTACGACTACGGCCCGACCTTCCGTGGCCTGCGCGCCGCGTGGACCGGACCCGACGGTGACGTCTACGCCGAGGTGGCGCTCCCCACCGCCGACGCCGACCGGTTCCTCGTCCACCCGGCGCTGCTCGACGCGGCGCTGCACCCGATGCTGCCGGGCGTGGTCGGCGACCGGCCGGCGGGCCTGCCGTTCAGCCTGTCGGGCGTGCGGGTGACCGCCACCGGGGCGACCGCGTTGCGCGTACACCTGTCGGCGGGGGAGGGGACGGAGGGCACCGCGCGGGTCGTCGCCGCCGACCCCGGCGGCACCGTCGTCGCCGTCCTCGACGCGGTCGTGCTGCGGCCGGCCGCCGCACCCGCACCGTCCCGCGACGCCCTGTACCGGGTGGAGTGGACGCCACTGGACCTGCCCGCCGCCGCACCCGTCCCGGCCGGCACCGAGGTGCTCGTGGTCCGCCCCGCCGCCACCGGGGACGTCCCCGCCGACATCCGGGCCACCCTGAGCCGGGTCCGCGACGACGTGCGGACCTGGCTCGCCGCCGAGCACCCGGACACCGCGCGCCTGGTCGTGGTCACCACCGGTGCCGGCCCCACCGGCACCGACCTGCCCGCCGCCGCCGTCTGGGGTCTGCTGCGCACCGCCCAGACCGAGAACCCCGACCAGGTCGTCCTGCTCGACGTCGACGCCACGGCGGTGCCCGACGACCTGCTCGGCCCGGTGCTGGCCAGCGGGGAACCGCAGGTGGCGGTCCGGTCCGGGGTCGCGTCCGTGCCCCGGCTCGCCGCCGCCGGGCCCGACCTGGTGCCACTGCCCACCGACGGGGCGCACCGGATGGTCGTCACCCGCCCCGGAACCCTGGACAGCCTGGCCTTCGAACCCTGCCCGCAGGTGTGGCAGCCGCTCGGCCCCACCGAGGTCCGGCTCGCCGTCCGTGCCGGTGGGCTGAACTTCCGCGACGTGCTCATCGCCCTCGGGCTGGTCCCGCAGCAGCACGCGCTGATGGGGGCCGAGGGCGCGGGTGAGGTCCTCGCCGTCGGGTCCGCCGTCACCGACCTCACCCCCGGCGACCGGGTGTTCGGCTACTTCGACGGCGCGTTCGCGCCGGTCGCCGTCGCCGACCGGCGGCTGCTGGCCCGGATGCCCGACGACTGGTCGTACGCCCGCGCGGCCACCGTGCCGGTGGTGTTCCTGACCGCCTACTACGGACTGGTGGACCTCGGCCGCGTCGGACCCGGTGACCGGGTGCTCGTCCACGCCGCCGCCGGTGGGGTCGGTATCGCCGCCGTGCAGCTCGCCCGCCACCTCGGGGCCGAGGTGTTCGGCACCGCCAGCCCCGGCAAGTGGGACACCCTGCGCGCGCTCGGCCTCGACGACGACCACATCGCCAACTCCCGCACCCTCGACTTCGCGGCGACGTTCCGCGCCACCACCGGCGGACGCGGGATGGACGTGGTGCTCAACTCGCTCGCCGACGACTTCGTCGACGTGTCGCTCGGCCTGCTCGCCGACGGGGGACGCTTCCTGGAGATGGGCAAGACCGACATCCGGGACCGCGCCGAGGTGCACGCCGCGTACCCCACCGTCGACTACCGGCCGTACGACCTCACGGCCCTGGCGGTCACCGCGCCCGACGCCGAGGGGGCCGAACCGGAGCGGCTGCGGGCGATCCTCGCCGAGGTGCTGGACCTCTTCGCCGCCGGGGTGCTCGCCCCACTGCCCGTCACCACCTGGGACGTGCGCCGCGCCCGGGAGGCGTTCCGGGCCCTGCAACAGGCCCGCACCATCGGCAAGGTCGTGCTCACCGTGCCGAAGCCGCTGGACCCGGCGGGCACCGTCCTGGTGACCGGGGCCACCGGCACCCTCGGCGGGCTCACCGCCCGGCACCTGGCCGCCGCCCACGGCGTACGCGAAATGCTGCTGGTCAGCCGGCGCGGACCGGACGCCCCCGGCGCGGCCGAGTTGGTCGCCGACCTGGCCGACCTCGGCGCGCGGGCCCGGGTGGTCGCCTGCGACGTCGCCGACCGCGACGCCCTCGCCGCGCTGCTCGCCGACATTCCCGCCGCGCACCCGCTGACCGCCGTGTTCCACACCGCCGGTGTCCTCGACGACGGGCTGTTCACCGCCCTGACCCCGGCCCAGTTCGACACCGTCCTGGCGGCCAAGGTGGACGCCGCCTGGCACCTGCACGAGCTGACCGCGCACCGGGACCTGTCCGCGTTCGTGCTGTTCTCCTCGTTCGCCGGGCTGCTGGGCACCCCGGGGCAGGCCAACTACGCCGCCGCCAACGGTTTCCTCGACGGCCTCGCCGCGCTGCGCCGCGCCGCCGGGCTGCCCGCCGTCTCCCTGGCCTGGGGACTGTGGGCGCAGGCCAGCGGCATGACCGGGCACCTGTCGGAGACGGACCTGGCCCGGATGGCCCGCGAGGGGCTGCGCCCGCTGGAGGCCGGGGAGGGGATGAGCCTGCTCGACGACAGCCTGGCCGCCGGCCTGCCCGTGGTCGCGCCCACCAAACTCGGCCTGCCCGCGCTGCGCGCCCAGGGCGACGCGCTGCCCGCCCTGCTCCGCGGCCTGGTCACCCGGACCTCCCGCCGGCAGACCGCCACCGGCCAGGCGACGGCCGGCACCCTCGCCGACCGGCTCGCCCCGCTCACCGAGGCGGACCGGACGACCGCCCTGACCGACCTGGTCCGTGCCCAGGTGACCGCGGTGCTCGGACACGGCGGCGACGGCGTCGTCGACCCCGACCGGGCCTTCCGCGACCTCGGCTTCGACTCGCTCACCGCCCTCGAACTGCGTAACCGGCTCGGCACCGCCACCGGGCTGCGCCTGGCCGCCGGAGTGGTCTTCGACCACCCCACCCTGACCGAACTGGTCACCTACCTGCGCGGCCAACTGGCGCTGGACACCCCGCCCCGACCGGACGGCAGCCCCACCGGCGTCCTGGCCGAGTTGGGCCGGCTCGAACAGGCGATGCGTCAACTCACCGACCGACCCACCGGTGCCGTCGCCGACCGGCTGCGGGACCTGTTGGCGATGTGCGGTCCGACCCCGGCGGCGGCCGTCCCCGACGTGGACCTGGACGCCGCGACCGACGACGAACTGTTCGCGCTCGTCGACGAACAGAACTGACACCCGACCCTGCCTGACTGGGAGTGGACTGACGTGGCGGACGAGGACAAACTGCGCGAGTACCTCCGACGGGCCATCGCCGACGCCCGCGAGGCGCGCGGCCGGCTGCGCGAATGGGAGGAACGCGCCACCGAGCCGATCGCCATCGTGGGCATGGCCTGCCGGTTCCCCGGCGGCGTACGCAGCCCGGAGGACCTGTGGCGGGTGGTCGCCGACGGGGTGGACGTGACGTCCCCGCTGCCCACCGACCGGGGCTGGGACGTCGACCGGCTCTATCACCCCGACCCGGACCACCCCGGCACGACGTACACCCGCACCGGTGGTTTCCTGCACGACGCGGGGGACTTCGACGCCGAGTTCTTCGGCATCTCACCCCGTGAGGCGCTGGGCATGGACCCGCAGCAGCGGCTGCTGCTCGAACTGTCCTGGGAGGCGGTGGAACGGGCCGGCATCGACCCGACGACGCTGCGCGGCACCCCGACCGGCGTGTTCGTCGGGGCCACCGACCAGGACTACGGACCCCGCCTGCACGAGGCCCCGCCCGAGGTGCAGGGTCACCTGCTCACCGGCAACACCGCGAGCGTCGCCTCCGGACGCGTCGCCTACCAGCTCGGGCTCACCGGCCCGGCGGTCACCATCGACACGGCCTGCTCGTCGTCGCTGGTCGCCCTGCACCTGGCCGTCCGCTCGCTGCTCGCCGGGGAGAGTGACCTCGCGCTCGCCGGTGGGGTGATGGTCATGTCCACCCCGGGCACGTTCGTCGAGTTCAGCCGGCAGCGGGGGATCGCCCCGGACGGACGGTGCAAGGCGTTCTCGGCCGACGCCGACGGTGTCGGCTGGGGCGAGGGCGCCGGCATGCTCCTGGTCGAGCGCCTGTCGGATGCGCGTCGGCTTGGTCATCGGGTGTTGGCGGTGGTGCGGGGTAGTGCGGTGAATTCGGATGGTGCGTCGAACGGCCTGACGGCGCCGAGTGGTCCGTCGCAGGAGCGGGTGATTCGTCGGGCGTTGGCGGTGGCGGGTCTGTCGGTGTCCGACGTGCAGGTGGTGGAGGGCCACGGGACGGGCACCCGGTTGGGTGATCCGATCGAGGCGGAGGCGTTGTTGGCGACGTACGGGCGGGGTCGGGTGGTGCCGTTGTGGTTGGGGTCGGTGAAGTCGAACATCGGCCATACGCAGCATGCGGCGGGTGTTGCTGGGGTGATCAAGGTGGTGTTGGCGATGCGGCACGGCATCGTCCCGGGGTCGTTGCACGTGGCCGAGCCGTCGGGGTTGGTGGACTGGTCGTCGGGTGGGGTGGAGGTGGTGCGGGGGTCGCGGGAGTGGGTGGTGGCTGATGGTGGTCGTCGGCGGGCGGGGGTGTCGTCGTTCGGGATCAGTGGGACGAACGCGCACGTGATCGTGGAGGAACCGCCGCCGGTGGAGGCGGGTGCTCCGGAGGCGGATGCGGTGGTGGCGGGTTCACGGGTGCCGGTGGGGGTGATGCCGTGGCCGGTGTCGGCGCGGTCGGTCGCCGGAGTGCGGGACCTGCTGGGGCGGTTGCGGCCGTTGGCGGCAGGGTCGGACGGGCCGTCGGCGGTGGATGTGGGGTGGTCGTTGGCGTCGACGCGGTCGGTGTTCGGTGAGCGGGCGGTGCTGCTCGACGGTGAGACTGTCGCGGATTCGACGTCGCTGACCCCGGAGATCCGGGAACTGACCGCAGGCGATGGCCCGGTGACGGTCCCAGCCCCCGGTCTGGGTCTGGTGTTCGGGGGTCAGGGTGGTCAGCGGGTGGGGATGGGTTCGGGTTTGTATCGGGCGTTTCCGGTGTTCGCGTCGGTGTTCGACGAGGTGTGTGGGCTGTTGGGGCCGGATGTCCATGAGGCGATCGGCTCTGGTGTGGGGCTGGATGGGACGGGTGTTGCGCAGCGGGCGTTGTTCGCGGTGGAGGTGGCGCTGTTCCGTTTGGTGGAGTCGTGGGGTGTGCGTCCTGCGGTTTTGGTGGGTCATTCGATCGGGGAGATCGCTGCCGCGCATGTGTCGGGGGTGTTGTCCCTCGCGGATGCGGTGGTGTTGGTGTCGGCGCGGGCTCGTCTGATGGCGGCGTTGCCGGTGGGTGGGGCGATGGTGTCGTTGCGGGCCTCGGTGGGGGCGGTGCAGCCGTTCTTGTCCGGTGACGTGGTCATTGCGGCGGTGAATGGTGCGTCGGCGGTGGTGATCGCTGGTCCGGAGCGGGAGACGCTGCGGGTGGCGGAGGCGGTGGCGGCGGCGTTGGGGGTGCGGCAGCGGCGGTTGTCGGTGAGTCACGCGTTCCATTCGCCGTTGATGGAACCGATGTTGGACGGGTTCCGTGCGGTGGTGGAGGGGTTGTCGTTCGGTCCGGCGCGGATTCCGGTGGTGTCGACCGTCACCGGAACGGTCGAGGATCTGGGGGATCCGGATTATTGGGTGCGGCAGGTGCGTGAGCCGGTGCGGTTCCACGAGGCGATCGAGGCGGCTGGTCCCCGCTCCTGGTGGGAGTTGAGCCCGGATGGTGGTCTGTCGTCTCTGCTGACCGACGGTATCCCGATGCTCCGGCCGGGTGCCGACGAGGCGGTGTCGGCGGTGACGGGGTTGGCGCAGGTGTGGGTGCGCGGGCACGAGGTGGACTGGCGGGGGTACTACGGCGGCGGCACCGTCGTCGACCTGCCGACGTACCCGTTCCAACGGCAGCGGTACTGGCTGGAATCCGTACGCCGCGGCGACGAGCCGTACCTGATCCAGGAAACCTGGCACACCGTCGACCTGCCGGCGGCCCCGACCCTCGACGGCGACTGGCGCATCGTCACCGACGACACCGTCGACGCGCGCCCGTTCGCCGACCTGCTCACCGGGCACGGTGCCCGGGTCGAGATCACCGACGGGCCCGGCAGCACCCCGGTCACCGGCATCCTCGCCCTCACCGCCGACCCGGTCCCGCTGCTCACCGCCCGCACCGGCCCGGTGTGGCAGGTCACCGGGGACGCCGCGACCATCGGCCGGGGTCGGGCCCTGGGCTGGGCGTGGCCGGACACCTGGCGGGGCACCCTCGACCTGCCCACCGACCCGGACCCGTACACCGGTGGGCTGCTGGTGGCCGCCATCGCCGCTGCCGACCCGACCACCGAGCACCTCGAACTGCGTCCCGGCGGGGCCCGGGCCCGCCGACTCACCCCGGTACCCGCCGGCGGTCCCGAGTGGACGCCGCACGGCACGGTGCTGGTCACCGGCGACGGCCCGGGTGCCGACCTGATCGGCGGCTGGCTCACCGCCGAGGGGGCGACGGTCCGCCGGGTGCACCCGGACGAACTGGCCGGCGCGACGACCGGACCCGGGGTGACCGCCCTGGTGCACGCCGACACGGGCGTCGACGCCGACGAACTCGACCTCACCGGCGGGCCGGACACCGTCGTGCTGCTCACCCCGCTCGCCGGCGTCCTCGGTGCGCCCGACCTACCGGCGGCGGGCCGGCGGCACGCGGTCGCCGTCCACACCGCCCGTACGCTGGCCGCGCAGGGCCGTACGGCGAGCGTGGTGGCCTGGGTCGACCCGGCGGACCGGCCGGTGGCGGGGGTGGACGCCGCACCGGCCGACGACGCCGTCGAGATCGGAAGAGCACA
>NZ_JACGMO010000068.1:0-38741 GCF_015354745.1 Micromonospora sp. S-DT3-3-22 | reverse complement strand
CGTCCGGCGACACATCCCCGGCCTGCTCCGCCAAGGTCCAGCCGTTCTTACGGCCCAGGCCGGAGACCAGCCCACACAGGTACTGCCGCGCCCGCCGACGCGGCTCCGACCGACGAAACCGTGGCCCAATCCGGGCATGCAGCCGGTCCAACTCCCCACGCCAACGATCAACATCAACGTTCGCCACAGGCAGACCAACGAACCCGACCCGAAGACGATTCGCCTACTGCCGTTGCAGTATTAACCCGGTCTACTTCGACCTGATCTGGGCCGGCGAGAAGCGTCACGAGTTCCGACGCCGCTTCTTGACCGGCCAGTCGGTGCGCTGGTACGTCTACCTCACCGCCCCGGTGTCCCGCCTTGGCGCGGTGATCGACCTGGGGCCCGCCGTGGTGGACACACCGCAGCGCATCGCTGATATCGCCGAGCAGGCCCGCGTGGGTAACGGCGTTTCGGTGTTCGAGTACGTGCAGGACCTGCCACAAGCGTTCGCGATCCCCATTCAGCGAGTCGTTCAGTACCCGGGGATGCCGCTGGATCAGCTCAAGGTCGAGCTCGGCTCGTTCCATCCCCCTCAGGGCTACACCCGGCTGTGCAACCATCCCGATCTGCTGAGTATCTGCGAGAAGGTCACGGCCGACTCACCGACCCGCGAGATGACCGTGCACGGTCACTAGCGGCATCCTCGGCCGCGACGACTGGGAGGTGGAAGTCATCACTCGTCGTCAGGCAACCCCCAAGGAGCCGTCCCCCCTCCGCCGCGCCCGCCTCGCGCGAGGATGGACCCTGGAGAATGTCGTCGAGGCGTTCGACCAACGCACCACCGGCGGGCACTCCGGCGTTACCCCGACCATGGTCAGCGGCTGGGGGTTGGGCCGGCATACCACCAGCCACGCTCACCGCAAGACGCTGTGCGCCATCTACGGCAAAAGCGTCGACGAGCTGTTCACCCACCAGGACAACCACCTGGGCGACCACGGTGACGAGCCACAACTGCTGGCCCGGTACGTCGACTTGAACGAGGCGATGCTGACCGTCGTGGCGCAGGCCCGCGAGTGCCTCATCGTCACCGGCTCATGGTCACGTAGCACCGGGTACCTGCAAGCGATCGAAGCTGCCCTCGTGGCGAGCCCCGCGCTGATCTTTTACCGCGTCCTGCACGGCCCACCTCACTATCGGGTGCTGCGCGATCACCTGGCGCGGCTCCTGGAGATCCGCGATCCGCGAGACCGCAGCTTGGGCGTCAAGACGCTCAACCTCGGCATCGAGGAGGACCCGTTGGCTCCAGGGCGGTTCTTCGTGGCCAGTGAGCGGGCGGCCGTGGTTCCCATCCCGTCGCTGACCTCCCATGAGGCGTTCGACTCCGAGGTGCTGTTCGGCGCCGGGCCGGCCTCACGCCTGCTCGACCACGGCCGGCAGGCGTACGCTGCCGCTCGACGCATCGAAACGGTGGTCGGCGTGCAGGCGTTGGATGTGCTGCGAGAGCGGCGGGGGGATGATTCTCTTGTGCTGAATATCCGGTTGACCGTTTGAGGTTCGTCCCATCAACCTGTGCGAAGCTTTAATGATCTAGGAACCTCCAGTGGACGCCGGAACCCCGGAAGGTTCCGAGGGAGAATATCTGTATTAGATGAACAAAACGGACCCCGATTGGGTCGATGACGCATCGTCGGATTGCTATATTCGCTGTTGATGAGCTGCTGCGCCCGGCCACCGCGCCGGGCGAGGATCGCAACTCGGTGCGGGTGTTGTGCTCGCGGATGGCCTGCTCGACCTGCGCCCGGCCACCGCGCCGGGCGAGGATCGCAACAACACCGGTGCCGCCCGGGCTGCGGTCGATTCCTTCCACCTGCGCCCGGCCACCGCGCCGGGCGAGGATCGCAACACCCTCGACGGCGGCGAGGCCGTACTGAACCCCGTCCTGCGCCCGGCCACCGCGCCGGGCGAGGATCGCAACTTCAGCGCGATCGGCGGCCTCAACGGCGGGGGTCAGCCTGCGCCCGGCCACCGCGCCGGGCGAGGATCGCAACGATCCGGAGGTCGCCGGCATCCCCCGGGTCGGTAAGCCTGCGCCCGGCCACCGCGCCGGGCGAGGATCGCAACCCTCCGGCTCTGCCGGTTGGCCATCGATGGTGTGGGCCTGCGCCCGGCCACCGCGCCGGGCGAGGATCGCAACGGCCTGATCAACCCGGGCTCGACGCGCACCACCACGACCTGCGCCCGGCCACCGCGCCGGGCGAGGATCGCAACCTGGGCACCCCAGGACGGCTCGTCGTCGAACCAGTCGTCCTGCGCCCGGCCACCGCGCCGGGCGAGGATCGCAACCTGGTGGTCGGCGGGCTGCTGTCCACGTACGGCGCGCCTGCGCCCGGCCACCGCGCCGGGCGAGGATCGCAACACGCGCCGACTCGACCGGGTCGACCGCGCTACCGGCCTGCGCCCGGCCACCGCGCCGGGCGAGGATCGCAACAACGACTCGGGCTCGGAGATCGACCGACCGCTGTCGATCCTGCGCCCGGCCACCGCGCCGGGCGAGGATCGCAACCCAGCCCGGCCGGTGCAGCCGGTGCGACGCGGTGAACCTGCGCCCGGCCACCGCGCCGGGCGAGGATCGCAACGCGGAGCCGGAGACGGGTGGGGAGGCGTACATTCCCCCCTGCGCCCGGCCACCGCGCCGGGCGAGGATCGCAACGTCAGCAGCACCAGGCAGGCCACCAGGAAGTCGCTCACCTGCGCCCGGCCACCGCGCCGGGCGAGGATCGCAACGCTAACCTGCCCCTGCTCAACCGGGCATCCCGAACCCCTGCGCCCGGCCACCGCGCCGGGCGAGGATCGCAACACCGACTTCGGGCCGGACCCGGCGGCGTACGCGGCGACCTGCGCCCGGCCACCGCGCCGGGCGAGGATCGCAACGTTGACGCCGAACGGGCGGTCGCCGACTGGGTCAACCTGCGCCCGGCCACCGCGCCGGGCGCGGATCGCAACAAGCACGTCACCCCCGGCAGCCCTCTCCGCCAGCGGACCTGCGCCCGGCCACCGCGCCGGGCGAGGATCGCAACCCGTACGGGCGCGGGTTCCGCGACGCCGAGGAGTCCGACCTGCGCCCGGCCACCGCGCCGGGCGAGGATCGCAACCAGACGGGGGACGACATCACCGGGTACACCCGGGTCCCTGCGCCCGGCCACCGCGCCGGGCGAGGATCGCAACGACTCGTCGTAGGTGGCCTTGTCGACCCGGCGGGTCCTGCGCCCGGCCACCGCGCCGGGCGAGGATCGCAACGGGAGATACCGAGCCCATCGCAGAACTGGTGGACCTGCCTGCGCCCGGCCACCGCGCCGGGCGAGGATCGCAACGCCCTGCCGGGGACCGAGCAGCAGGCCGAGTAGCCAGCCTGCGCCCGGCCACCGCGCCGGGCGAGGATCGCAACCCTGACGTGTTCGACCGGATGGCCCAGCTGGAGTCCCTGCGCCCGGCCACCGCGCCGGGCGAGGATCGCAACCACCTCACCGTCGGTCAGTTCCGCCGGAGCCAGGGCCTCCTGCGCCCGGCCACCGCGCCGGGCGAGGATCGCAACCGGCAGCAGCAGCCCGGCGGGAAACCGGACCGGGCCCTGCGCCCGGCCACCGCGCCGGGCGAGGATCGCAACCGCGCGCGTGCGGTCGTGAGTTGCGGTCTCAGGTCGTGCCTGCGCCCGGCCACCGCGCCGGGCGAGGATCGCAACCGCCCGGCGGGCGGCCTCATCGGCGGCCTGACGCTGACCTGCGCCCGGCCACCGCGCCGGGCGAGGATCGCAACACGGACGGCAACGTCAGTCATGGTCATCCCTCAGATCCTGCGCCCGGCCACCGCGCCGGGCGAGGATTGCAACGGCAACGACTGGGCTACCGCCGACGTCACCGGCTGGCTGCGCCCGGCCACCGCGCCGGGCGAGGATCGCAACCCGAGCGAGTAACCCACCGGTGCCGCCTACCGGAAGTCTGCGCCCGGCCACCGCGCCGGGCGAGGATCGCAACCACGCTGCGGCGTTGCGGACCAGGTCCGTCGCCAGACCCTGCGCCCGGCCACCGCGCCGGGCGAGGATCGCAACCCGGCGGAGGTTGATGTCGACTTCACCGGCGCGTTCGGCTGCGCCCGGCCACCGCGCCGGGCGAGGATCGCAACGGCAACGACTGGGCTACCGCCGACGTCACCGGCTGGCTGCGCCCGGCCACCGCGCCGGGCGAGGATCGCAACCCCTACCCGGGTGAGTCCACCAACGCCATCGCCTACACTGCGCCCGGCCACCGCGCCGGGCGAGGATCGCAACCCGCAGGGCATCACGATCGGGAACCTGGCCCGCGTCGTCTGCGCCCGGCCACCGCGCCGGGCGAGGATCGCAACCGGTTGGCGGCAATGCCCACCGGCAGCGACCTCACCCTGCGCCCGGCCACCGCGCCGGGCGAGGATCGCAACGCCGACAAGCTGAAGCTCATGCAGGCGGCCGGCATCCTGCGCCCGGCCACCGCGCCGGGCGAGGATCGCAACCTTGATGGTGCTCACGTCCTGGCCCTTCATCCTGGCCTGACTGCGCCCGGCCACCGCGCCGGGCGAGGATCGCAACGCGGACCGACAAATACCCGCCGTGAGTGACAAAAGCGTCGCTGCGCCTGGCCACCGCGCCGGGTGAGGATCTCAACACCAAGGACGGCGCGGCGGCCGGGTACAACGTCCTGGTCGCTGCGCCCGGCCACCGCGCCGGACGAGGATCGCTTGGTTGGGTAGCCGCACCAGCTGGACTTATTCGGGCGGTCCGGAGTCCTATGACGGTCCGGCTTTCGGGCGACGGCCGCCCGGATAGGGTGTCCCTGGCGGGCCCTTGATCGTCCCGGCACGGGTCAAACGGCCTCCCGTTTACCCGTTACCTTTTTGGGCGGCGTTGACAGCTGCCTCATCCCCGACGAGCGGCGGATCTATGGAGAGCTGGGTTGGAGCTGGACTGCGTACGCCCGGTAGGGGATCGACGCGGAAACGGCGGCGTCACGCCAGAGGTTGGCCTGCACGATCTTCTCCGGCTCGCTGATCAACTCGCCGGAGACGAACCGGCCCTCCTCGTCGTAGTACATCGCCACGAGCTGAGAGGAGTCGAATAGCCAATAGTCGTAGCGAGGTAATGCAGCCGGCCAGTCATCACCGGAAACCACGATGAGGCGAACGTCCTCGCCCGCCTCGACCGTGTGCTCGTAGGCCCAGCCGCATTCGAACCGGACGTAGTCCGACAGCGGCTCAACGACGACATGGACCCGGTGCATGCGCTTACCAGCCGATACCGCAGCCCGCACGGTGTCGCACCAGGCAGCGATCCCGGGAAACTCCCCACGGGACTCGCCCGCCAAGAACCGGGCGAACTCGTCCTGCTCGTACGATACGTCGTACCGCTGAAGCGTTTCTAACCGGTAGGCCGTATACCGGAAGTCGCGGAACAGTTGGTTGAACTCGGCATCATCCAGCGACGTGAACGATCGGGTCAACCTCCCTCACCGCTGCCCGGACTCGCGGTAACGCTCGATCGCGCCGAGCACCACTTCGGCAGAGATCCGCACCGCGCCCTCACCGGGCAGAACATTCTCCAACTCGCCGAAGGTGTCGCCGTCGACCAGGGGCCCCTGGACGACCAGCTCTCCACTGTCGGCGAGGTAGATCGTCGGGCAGCCGTTGCCACCCGACCCGGGATCCTTAAAGAGCTGGGTCAACTTCACCGCGACCTCCTTCGCGAATCACACGGCCAACAAGCGCCGTCGGTGAGGACATTAGTGCGTAGCGTAGCGGCTGAACAAGGCGATATCGTCTATTCGATCTTGGCGCATCGGGGCACGCGCATCACCGTGCGTGCCCCGTCCGAAGACCCGGCGAGTGCGAATCGGGTACCCCGAGAGGGGCCATCTCGGTTGCGCTCGTCCCTGGGGCGCCGGGGCGGGGTCAGGTCACGGTCCCGGCGCGGGGTGCGGTCAGAAGGTGATCGTGAGGGTGGTGTCGAATCGGCTGATGTCGTCGTGTCTGGCGGGTCGGGTTCCTGCGCGGTGGGCGGTGACGGTGGGTTGGTTGGGGCGGCCTGCGGCGTCCCATTGGTCGAGCAGGTTGGTCAGGTCGGTAGCGAGCGTGGTGGCTTCGGGTCCGTGGGCGATCGCGCCGAGTTCGTGGTGGCCGTCGCCGGTGTCTTGGAAGGCGAGGTAGGCGATGGTGCCGCCGTGGTAGATGGCGGCGCCGGCCCATCGGTAGGCGGGGGTGACCAGTCCGTTGGTGCGGGCGGTGTTGCCGACGCCGAGGCGGCCGAATGGCTTGTTGGCGTGGACGAGGAGCCACAGGTCGAGGTGGCCGATGGGATCGGCGTCGCTGACTTGGATGCCGGTCCAGCGTTCGAGCCGGGGGTGGCTCAGGGCGTTGGCGAGGGCGGCGCGGTCGGGTTGGTCGGTGGCGTCGAGTTTGAGGACTACGTTGGTGTCGAGGCGTACGTGGTGGTCGGTGTGTTCGGTGCTGCCGCGCATGGGGACGAATCCGCAGACCAGCGGCGTCGTGGCGCTCACCAATGTCGTGGGGCTGGTGCGGTCGAAGGCGAAGCATCGGGTCAGGCCGCTCTCGTGTACGCGCAGGGGCACGACGATGCGGCCGTGGTCGGCGAGTTGTTCCCACCAGGCGGCGGCGATGTCCCAGGCTCCGGCGGTGATGATGATCCGGTCGTAGGGCGCGTGATCGGGGTCGCCGAGGGCTCCGTCGCCGCAGATCACCGTCACGGTGTCGTAGCCGGTGCGGTCGAGGCCGGCGCGGGCGCCGTCGGCGAGGTCCTGGTCGAGTTCGATGGTGACGATCTTGCCGCCGGGGTTGGTCAGCTCGGCGAGGAGGGCGGCGTTGATGCCGGTGGCCGCGCCGATCTCCAGGACGCGCTGGCCGGATTGTGGGGCGAGTTGTTCGAGCATGTCCGCGACGAGGCTGGGGCTCGACGCTGACGACAACGCCGCACCGCTGGGGTCCCGTTTGGTGACGATCTGGCGGCGGGTGTAGACGGTTTCCAGGTCGACACCGGGGAGGAACTGCTCGCGGGGGACCGTGCGGAAGGCGTGCGCGATGGGGGCGGAGCGGATGTGGCCGCGCTGTTCGAGCGTGCTGGCGAGTTGTTCGCGCAGCGTCGCGGCACTGGACGTTCCCGGTGCGGTGGGGGAAGTGTTCACTACGTTGACCCTACTGTCGATCTTGGTGGCGGTTTGGTAGCCAGATGGGGTGTCCGCACGGTTCAGCCGACCTTGACATCGCTGGTGGGTGTCAAGGTCGGCTGAACCGTGGCCGGTGGTGCCGTCAGCGTGTCAGGGACGGGGTTCGTCGTTGAGCTGATCGACGGTGAACAACTTGCCCGGCGACATGTTCACCATTTTCAGCTCTTTGTTCGAGTACATGTAGTCGGTGGGCAGCCTCATGGTCCAGAGCAGTTGCCGGGGTTCGTTGGCAGTTGGGCCGCTGGTGTCCACGGTTTCTAGCAGCTTGCCGTCCCAGTAGATGCCGATGGTTCCGTGGTTGGGACCGCGCTCGCCGAACAGGGAGATACGCCGCCCTCCCTGTGTCAGGTAGGTGACGTAGTCCCCCTCCTGCGCCGTGGCGTGGATGTCATTGTCGTAGTCCCCGTAGGGCCGGTTGCTGGAGTAGGCCCACCCGCTGCCGACGTACCTGAGATACCCGGGCGTGTTGTCGGGGATGCCAGTGATGGAACTGTTGACGTAGTGGGTGAGCGTTGCGGTGGACGGGGCCGTGGTCGTGGTGCCCTCGTACACTGCCCGCAACGAATTCGTGTAATTGCTGATCATGTTGGCTGCCAGGACCACATACCTCGCCTCGGCGAACCCTCTCGAAGTCTCCGTCGGCAGGACGGTCCCCAGCTTCCGGGTCCCGTGGTAAATGGTGATCGCTCCGAGTGGCTGCTGGACCGGTGCACCCGTCGCTTGCACCGATGCCACCAGGGTGATGTCCTGCCCTTGGCCGGTGGGGACGTCGTCGGTCCGGTTGCCGAATTCGAAGATCCGTAGCTTGATTGAGGTCTCGGCCCTGACCACCTGGCTCAAGACGGCCGTGGCAGGGCTGCTGGACGTGGAGCCAGAGTACGATGCCCGGATCTCGTGCGTGCCCACCACCCAGGAGGTGTTGGGGACGGCAGCACAGATGGCCCTCCCGTCTCGTACCGCGATGTCCCGGCAAATCGTGACGCCGCCCAGGGCGAATGTCATCGAACCGGTGCTCACCGCTGGAGTGACGGTCGCGGTGAAGACTGCCGGACTGTAGTAGGTACTCGGGTTGGCCGACGAGGTGAGGGCCACTGTGGAGTAGTAGCTGATCCGGACTCGTCCGTTGCCGGAGTTCACGCCGCGTCGGTAAGTCGCGGAAGCCGACGCCTTGCTGCTGCCACCGCCGCCACCGCCGCCGCCGCCGACCTGCCAGGCGCCCTGCCCGCCGTTGCCGCCGCCACCGCCGTACCAGCCGCCGCCACCGCCGCCACCCCCACCACCGGTACGCGCCATCGCGTCAGTGCTCAGCGAGCACACGGCGATCTGGATGCATTCCCCGTCGTTGCCCTGCCCCGGGCCGGCGACTGCCGCGCCGCCCTCGAAGTTCGGTCCCTTGCCGCCGGCGGTCTGCCCGCCGCCCTTGCCGCCCGAGCCCTCGTACGAGGATCCGGTCTCCCGGAACCCATCTTGACCGGATCCACCTGCCACGCTGTCGCCGCCGCCACCGCCGTAAGCGTCGCTGTCCCCTCCGAAGATGCCGCCGCCGGCACCCCCGCCACCGCCTCCACCGGCCGCGACGATCAGCTTCGTGCCGTCGGCGCTCCGGATATCGGACGCACCGCCACCGCCGCCGCCGCTGGCGGGCACCATACCGTTGCTGCCACCGCCCCGGCCGCCGCCGTTGAAGCCGCCGTCGGCCCAGCCGCTGCCGCCGCCCTGCGCCGTCGTCCCGTCCGCGCCGGAACCACCCACGGTGATCGTGAGTCGCTGGCCGGGGGTGACGGCGACATCGTCGATCACCTGGGCGCCCAGACCACCCGGCGCGCCGTGGGTTCCGCCCCGGCCCCCCTGCGCGCCAGAGATGTCGAACTTGATTCTCTGGGCACCGGCGGGCACGACGAAACAGTAGGTTCCCGCCGCCGTGTAGTCGGTGGCCGACGAACAGTCCGCCGCCGAGGCCGACGCCGGGGCGATGCCCACCAGGACGGCGCCGCCGAGGACCAGACCCAGTCCGCCGGCCGTCAACCTGAGGTGATTCATCGGTGTCTCCTTCGTACTGTGCGTGCTCAGTGTTGTCACATAAAGTTCTACGGCGGCCAGGCCGACAGCACCCTGGGCGAAATTCCTAGTCCGTGACGAGGGGCTTCCTGGGAGGCGACGTGCGGTTGTGGCACGAGGGCGTGAGGCGTCGGCTCGACGAGGCGCTGACGTCGGCCCGTTCAGGCCGCAGTACCGTGATGCTCATCGAGGGGGAGCCGGGCAGCGGCAAGACCACGTTGCTCGACGAATTGGCCGAACGCGCCGATGGGTTTCGGGTGCTCGCCGCCGAGGGACTGCCCGGGGAGTGCTTCGCTTACAGCGTCCTGCTTCAGTGGGGCGTCGACCTGCCACATGACTCACCTGGCGGGCCGATCGCGCCGTTTCTCGCGGCGCAGCGGCTGCGCGAACATCTGAACCGCGTCGCGTTCGACCGACCGGTGCTGCTACGCGTCGATGATCTGCAATGGGCCGACGACGAGTCGATCAGCGCGCTGTCCTGGCTGGTCGGTCGGGCCACCGACGACCAACTGCTCGTCGCGGTGGGGGCTCGACCGGGGTTGCGCGGTGCCGCCCCGCGCTGGCAACGGCTGCGCACCGGCAGCGGGCTCTTCGTGCGAATCGAGCTCAGCGGGCTGTCGATCGACCAGATCGAGACTCTGCTGACGGCACGTGGACAAAAGCTCTCTCGCGACGCCGCAGTCGCGCTGCACCGGCACACCGACGGGAATCCGCTCTACGTCACCGCGCTTCTCGACGAGCACGATCCGGCCGACCTCGCCGCCCGGCAGTCGCTGCCTGCCCCGGCCGCCTTCGCCGCCACGGTCGCCCAGCGTACAGCGCGGCTAAGCGAGCCGGCGTTGGCGCTGCTGCGGCTCTGCGCGGTCTGGGGTGCTGACTGGCACTCTCTGCGCGACGTCGCCGGGTTATCCACCGCCGATCCTTCCGAGGCGATCGAGGTGCTCGTCGAGCAGGGGCTGCTGGCGGTTCGCTCGGAGCCGGGCGCGGTCCGGGTGACGCACGCACTGGTTCGCGCCGCCGTCTACGAGCAGACGCCGCTTGCGCTGCGGCGCGACCTGCATCACCAGATCGCCAAGGTTCTTACCGATCGTGGCGAGGTGCTCGGCCAGCGGCTCGCGGCCTCCTCCAGCTATGACGACCAGTTGGCCGGTGACCTCGACGCGTACGCCCAAAGCCTGCGCCGACGGCGCGCCTGGCAACGGTCGGCGCGGTATCTGCGGGGCGCGAGCGACCTCACGACCGACCCCGGGCATCGGCGCCGCAGGCTGCTGGAGTCATTGATGGATCATGCGTTGTCGTCGGATCCGGCGGTCGTGCACGCCGAGCTCGCCGGGTCGGACGGAGCGGACGATCCGGCGGCGTTGGTAGTGCTGGCGGTAATTCGCCTCGCCGCGCACCAGTTCGAGGAGGTGGAGGGCATGCTCGGGCGGGTGCTGCACACCCCCGGTCTGGACAACCTCACCGCCCACCGGGCTGGTGTGCTGCTCGCCTTCGCGATGCTTCGCACCAGCCGGCCGGCCAGCGAGGTGCATGAGGTTCTCGGGGCCGCGGAGGACCTGGGTATCAACGATCCCTGCGTCTTCTACCACGCCCGGTTGGTGCGCACCATGGCCGATCATCTTCGGATGTCTCCAGCTCAGCAGTGGCGGACACTGGACCCCGCGCTGTCCGACGCCGCCGCCGTGCCGGTCGAGGCGAGTTACGAGCTGGCCCGGCGCGCGATCGTCGCGGTGCGGGCCGGCCTGTTCGACATCGCCCGTTGCGATCTGCAGGAGGTGATGCGCCGATTCCGCGGCGGTGAGCTCACCGGCGCTGACGGTCGCATTCCGCTCGGGCTCGGTTTCGTGCAGTGGCTACTCGGTGACTGGACGAACGCCCGGATCTCGATGCACCTCGGTATGGAGCTCGATCCGGATCCGGTCTATCCGTTGTACCTGCTACTGGGTGATGGGCGCTTCGACGAGATGGATCGGGCGATGGCCCCGCTGGTCGAGCAGATGCGGCAGGGCCGCGCAGCGGGCGATTCGAACCTGACCCACCTGATGGTGTTACGAGCCCACGCCGAGGGCGACCGCGACCGCATGCGCGGGGCCGGACGAGCCGAACTGCCGAGCATCGAGGCAGTTTTGGCCGGGTCGTACCGCCCGACGGCGCTGTGGCTGCTCAGTGCCGGCGTCGCGGCGACCTGGGCCGGCGCGACCCACCACACCCGCACGTGCGCCGAGGAACTGGTGCGGCTCGACCCGTTGCCCGCCTGGGCGCCAGCATGCGCGTCGTGGCTGCGAGCCCTGGCCTCCGAACAGGAGGGCGACGTACCCGGCGCCGTGCGCGCGATGGAGCCGGCTCTGCGCGACCCAGGGATGAACCTGCCGCTGTTCCGCGCCCACATGCACGTCGACCAGGCGCGGATGGTCTCCCCTGACAGAGCACGGCCGTTGCTGCAGGAGGCGCTTGCCGCCTACCGACGGCTCGGCGCCACCCCGTACGTTCATCAGATCCGGCAGCGCCTCGCCGAGCCCGTACCGATCGCCGCGCCAACGTTCGTGGTCACCGACCGAGAGCGCGACGTGCTGAGCCTGACCGTCTCCGGGATGAGCTACGCACAGATCGCCGACGAGCTGTTCATCACGCGAAAGACGGTGGGGTACCACCTGTCCAACCTGTACGCCAAAGTGGGCGTGACCGGCCGGCACGAGCTGGCCGAACTGGCCCGCCGTCAACCCGAGCTCTTTCGCCCGGTGCCGGCCTGACGCTCAGGACGGCACCGCCAGCAGCCGGGCGTCGTCCCACGGACTACTCGACCGGATCACCAATGCGATGCTCGTCGACGGCAGCCAACCCGGTGCCGAGATCATCGCGCGGATCGGATCGCGGACGTCCACGGTAGTGACCAGTGCGGTGCCTCGACCCCGCATCCGCCAGCGGACGGTCTGCCAGAGGAACCGCCCAGCAGCCACCGAGTCCGGACGATGCCAGGCCCACGTCACCGACAGATTCCGCATGATCCCACCGGCACCGACAACGCCGAGCGCACGACCGGCCAACCGCATGGCGTACGGCATGGCGCGTATCCGCATCTCCGAAAGCCGTGCCTCGTCGATCACGCCGAGCCCGGCCAGCAGCCGGCCCTGACGGTCCGTCACTACCACGTAGGAGTTTACCTCGGTGATGTCACCGACCGCAGTCTCCAACCAGGCGGTCAACTCCTCACGGCCCGTCACCGGCGCCACCCCGAAGTCCCGGTAGCGCCGTTCAAGCTCCGCCACGATCGTGTCGAGGTCATCGCGCACCGCCGCCCGGACGGTCCAACCACCCCCGCCCCCTGGCCGGGTCCGCCGCATCGGCACCGGCGTGACCCGCAGGTCCCCGGTGACTCGCGACGCCCACCACGCCGCGTTCGCCATCGACCCAGCGTTGCCCCGCTGGATGGTAGCCACGGCGACCACCCCCGGACCGCGCGCCTCGACGCGCCGTAACCGGAAATCGGTCATCGCCCGAGCCACCCCTTGCCGCCGGTAGTCCGGGTGTACGGCCAGCCCGTGCAAAAACCCTACCTGCACCACCTGCCCGCCGATCCGCGCCCGATCGAACCGCACCCACCCGGACCCCACGAGCCGCCCGTCAGCCTCTGCGATCACTCCGACGCTGTCCGGATGCCGGGCCCGCCGTACATCAGCGGCGGGCACGTGGTCGCGGATGGTGAAGGCGACCCGGCCCCCGTCGGCGACCTGCTCACTGAGAGCCGCCAACGCCGCCTCGTCCGCCTCGACCCGCTCACGAACCTCGAACTCAACCACACCATCAAGCTATCGGACGGCGGGCAGCCGACACCTCAACGCTCAAACCGCCGAATCGCATACTCCGATCGAGTTCGTCGACTGGGGCGCATCGTGGCACTTCGAGCACAGGGGGATAGGTCGGCCCATAGGACATGACGGACGTTCTTCAGGTAACTCTCCGATACGCTCCCAGTGAGCCGCTCCGGGTAAGCCTTCGGTCCCCGGGAGTACTGTCCGGGATGATAGGTGACGTACGGGAATCGCCCCGATGGGCGTGATCAAGGTGGGCAAGGACGCGGAACTCCGATACGAAGTGGTCTTCTCACGGATCAACTTCACGGAGCCCCGCGCCGACCATGAGTATCACCTACACCGCCACCCTGCCGGTACGCGACCGGACCGTGTTCTACCTGTCGAAGCTGGTGCACGCCGAACGGCAGCGCCGTGCACCCGCAACAAGCGGCGCGCGCTGAGCTGTTTCCAGCAGTCCGTGCTGGTCCTGCGCTGGCTGTTGGACGGTACCCGGATGCGCCAACTTGTCGCCGACAGAAAGATCAGCCTGTCTGCCGGTGACGACAACCTGCACGAAGCCATCACGGTCCTGGCTGCAGGGGCATGTCTTCGACTGCTACTCCCCGACGCCGGCGAAGAGCGTGCGAGGCGTGTGGAGCGGGGTTGACGACAAGATCGCCAGCGGGCAGACCCAGCGAGTGGTGGTCAACCTCCACGACTGGCGCGGCGATCTCGCGGCGTTGCAGAAGCAGTTCGACGGCTGGCCGAGCGCAGGGTTGAAGGAACTGGTGGCGGTGACGCGCGGCGGGGCGATAATCCAGATCCTGCGACGAGACTGAAGGGCTATCCATGGCGACCGAGTACCGCTTGACGCTGGCCGGCGACGTTCCGCTCGATGTGCTGGCCGGCGTCGTCGCTCCGGGGGTGTCGAGGAATCGGCGGTGGGCGCATCTGATTGCGATCGGCCCGACCGGTGTTTTGGGCCGATCGGCGGCAACCAGCAGGTTCGGCGGTGCGACTACCCCACGAATGGTCGGCACATGTCTAACCATGGCGTGGCGGGGGTAGCACACCGAGCACCGCCCCCCGGCCACGGTGGCGAGCAGCAGCACACCGTAGGCGGTGCCGCTGTGACCGTCGTCGAGATCCTCGGCGAACGCCGGCATCGTCGACTGCAGGGATGCGCCGACGAAGAACGACCTGAGGCAGAGGGTGAGCGGCAGGTAGAACGTGACGTTGAGCAGGATGCCGGTGCTGGGCCCGAGCAGCAGCAGTACCGAGCCCACCACCGGTCCGCAGAGCTGTCCGAGGCTGCGGAAGGTGGCATTGAGGCGTACCGCGCTGGGCAGTTCGCCGGGTCGGCTGAAGTCGTACAGCAGAAGTTTTTCGGCGGGTCCCCACAGCGCGCCGGCGCAGGCCATGCAGCACGAGCAGCACGGCTGCGTGCCAGATCTGCAGGTATTCGACAACGAGGAGGATGCGGGCTGCTTTACCAACGTCCATCCCCGGGTTCGCATTATCGACCTCGATAGCTTCGACCCTGAGCGCTTCTTGTAGGCCGGACAGCGTCCGCGGACCGGCCGCAGCGGCTGTCGTCGCCGTGTCACCCTCGGCTCAGCAAGGATCGGGCCGTTCGTTTGACAGTCCCGTCATCCTCGACGGCCAGCCACATCGGCCGCGAACGCGGCCACCCAGGTCAGTGCGGAGTTCCAGTTGATGGTGATCTCGTTGACCGACCAGGCTTCGAGATTGTCGACGTAGCAGAGCTGTGGGGCGCACCCGGATAGCCAACTCGCCGAGAGCGGGTCTTGGAGGCTGGAGTTGGGCCCACCGGCGACCGACCCGACGGGCGGGTTCGGCAGTCGGGCGTCGAACGATTTCGCGTACCACCGGCTGTGCTGGTTCTTCGCGTCGTTGCTGCCGTAGCCGGTGATGTACGACTGCCCGAGGGCGTTGCGGCCCAGCAGGTAGTCGAGGCCCTCGAAGACGGCGTCGGCGTACCTGGCGTTGCCGGTGAGGTCGTAGGCGGTGGCGAGAACGACCTGGTTGTTCAGCATGGAGGCGTTCGAGCCCCAGTCGTAGCGTCCGGTGGTGGGGGTGTAGGTCTGCCCGAAGCGCTCGGCCTTCTGGAAGGAGATCAACCGGTCCGCGGCGGCGACCACCCACCCTGTGATCTGCTCACGGTCATTCAGCTCGGTGCCGAACCGCGCCAGGTCGAGTTGGGCCAGCGCGGCCACCGATCCCCAGTAGAAGCCGTTCTGGCTGAACGCCGTACCGGCGGTGTGGAACCGGCTGACCCGGACGGCGGTGAGGTAGGTGGTGTCCCTGGTGGTCAGGTACAGCTCGGCGGCGGCCCAGTAGAACTCGTCGGAGATGTCCCCGTCGTTGTAGGGACCGCCGCCGCTGCGGTCCTCGTACGGTGCGAAGAGCGCCGGGTTGGCCCGGGCCGCAGCGTACGCGCGTTCGGCCGCCGCGCGCAGCCGGGCGGCGAAGCCGGCGTCGTACGGCTGGTAGATCCTCGCTGCCTGGGCGGCGACGGCGGCCAGGTTCAGGGTGGCCGCGGTCGATGGCCGGTGCAGTTCCCGGGGCTTCTTGTCCTGGTGCGGCAGCATCGGCGGCCCGGTCCAGGTCTCGTCGTGCACCTTGTGGTGGACCATGCCGGCCAGCGGGAGACCGTCGGGCACCTGCATCTTCAGCATGAAGTCGAGGTTCCAGCGGGCCTCGTCGAGGATGTCCGGAACCCCGTTGCCGCGTTCGGGCACGGCCAGGGTGCCGTCGCCGAGCGCCGCCGGCCGGTTGCGTTCCCACGTCGACAGGAGCTGGTACGTGGCGATGCCACCGTTGACGACGTACTTGCCGTGGTCACCGGCGTCGTACCAGCCGCCGGTGACGTCCAGCCGGTAGGAGCAGGTCCAGTTGTTCAGGAACGACTTCGGCTTCTGGCAGGGCACCTGGGTGTCGCCACCGTTCGGTGAGTCGGCGACGTGCCCGGCCGGGCGGGCGTACGCGGCCCCGGCGATGCCCCCGTCGATCGCGATCCCACTGCGGTTGGTGTAGAAGAACCGTGTCGCGTCGGTGCGCAGCCGGTCATACAGGTCCGCGCGGATGTCGAACGCGTGACTGGGCCGGTCGACCCAGCCGTCGTACACCAACTCGAACCGGCCGGTGGTCGTGACGTGGCTGAAGTCGATGACGTGGGTGATGGCGCTGGCCGACGCGTCGAAGCCGGTCGGGGTGGTGAGGCCGGTCGCCACCGTCGCGCCGCCGCCGGCCCGGCGCAGCGTCCACGGCACCGCCTGGGACGCGCCGTACAGCAACGTCGCCCGTTTGGGCCCGTTGGGTAGATAGCCGTGTTGGTTCACCTTGATGTCCGGCCCGGCGTCGGCCCGGTACGCGTACTCGACGCCGGTGAGCGTCACGTCGTCCATGCAGAACTCGTACGGCGCGGTGGACTTGCCGAGGCGGAACTGGAGCTGGGCCAACCGGT
Source organism: Micromonospora sp. S-DT3-3-22 (assembly GCF_015354745.1). Lineage (NCBI taxonomy): Bacteria > Bacillati > Actinomycetota > Actinomycetes > Micromonosporales > Micromonosporaceae > Micromonospora > Micromonospora sp. S-DT3-3-22. Next base: position 22,161 of record NZ_JACGMO010000068.1, on the reverse strand, counting down.
ATGGCTCCGGGTAGGTCGTGATGATGCTGTACTCGTACTCCTTCCAGGCGGTGCCGGTGTTGAAGCCTTTGTTCAGGTACGTGACGTTCGTTGGGTTGTCGAAGGGCGCGAGGTAGATCAGCGGGTTCGCCGCCGTGTTGGTGCGGGCGCGGAACCGCAGCGTGTACGTGGTGCCGCCGGGCAGGTAGATGCTGTTATGGCCCACCAGGACGTCCCACGGGTTGGTGGACGCGGGCGCGGTCACGCAGAAGGTCCCGCCCTCCAGTTTCGGCGTCATCCCCGCGTTGGTCCACCACGGCTTGTCCGTGCCGGTGAACGTGCTGTTCTGCAACAGCCGGCCGTCGAGCTGCGGTCGCGGTGGCCCACCCCCGTACGCCGGCAGCGTTCCGGCCGGCAGGTCCTGCCCGCCGCTCTGGCCGGGCTGTCCCGGGCCGGGATCAGCGCTGCCGTAGCGGGGCAGCAGCCAACCGCCGAGACCACCCGAGACGGCGTTGACCAGGACGAAGTCGCTGATCAGGTCGGCGTCGAGGTCGACGAACAGGCCGGTGGTGCCGGCGAACGGGCCATCGTCACGGATCGGGCCCAGCGACCGCCAGCCGGTCGTCGCGCTCCACGGTGCGCCGGTGTTCTCCCAGGCCAGCACTTTGCCGCTGGGGTAGTCGACGCGCAGCACGTCGGCCCGGCGGTCACCGGTGACATCCGCGAACGAGGTCTGGTAATAGCTGTCGGCGGGGGTCGCGAAGCCGCTGACCGAGTGCCAGTCTCCCGGCACCGGCATCCGGCCCGGGGACCGGTTCTCCCAGAGGCTGGCGTTGCTCAGCCGATCCGAGTTGATCAGGTCGTCGTCGCCGTCGCCGTCGATGTCGACGAAGCGCGGGTTCTCGTAGAGCAGGTTGTTGGCCACGATGGTGGGTGCTCCCCATCGTTTCTGCGCGGCGTCGGACTCGTTGCGGGACACCTGTATGACCCGGATCCCGTTTGGCGACTCGTCAGCGGCCAGCACGCGGATGTAGTCGTCCCGGTCGTCGCCGTCGAGGTCGCCGAAGTGCACCGTAGTGGGCAGACCCCGGTCCGGCGGGCTGATGTCACCGAGGGCGGTCCAGGTGGATCGGGGGCCGTTGTTGCGCCACGCGGGTATCCGACCGTCGGGCTGAACGATGACGTGGTCGGCGTCGCCGTCGCCGTCGAGGTCGGGGAAGTGGGTCTCCGAGCCGGCAGGGGTGGCGTCCCGGAACTCCCCGATCGGGTCCCAGCGCGGGCCGATGCCGTTGCGGGGCTCCGGTCGCCACTGGTAGAAGGACTGCGCGACCATCAGCCGCGATCCGAGAGCCTCGGCGGAGGGCTGCAGGGTGCCGCTGAGCCCGGGCGTGAAGATCTGCCCGTCCTTGAACTGCCACCGCGAAACCTCCGCCTGCTCGGAGCAGAGGGTGCTGCCGGTGCTCCGGGAGTTCGTCTCCCAGGTCAGGCACCGCTCGGTCGCCGGGTCGGCCTGCGGCCAGGCGAGCTGGTACTGGCCTCCAATCGTGCTGAAGCGCACCTGAATGGCCTCGTCGAGGCTGCCGCGCGGCGTCCTGACGTGCGGTCCGATGTCGACGCCGTCGTTCGTCTTCAACGCGATCACCGCGTTCTCCATGTGACGGGCGAAGAAGCGGTACGTGTCGCCGGGGACCGGGGCGTAGCAGTCCCGGTCGGCGGTCGTCCGGGGTGCGAGGCCCCCGCCGGAGCCGCAGCCGGCGTTCACTACGTAACGGACGTACGCGTGGTCGGAGTTTCCGCCGCGAACCTCGGCGTTGATGGTGTTGTTGTTTTCGTTGCTGGCATAGGCGAAGTCCAGCTCATGGCCACCCTGGTGGGTGGGCTGGTTCGCCGCGACGATGTGGTTCTGTAGCGCGGCCGGCATCCGTGCCGGGTTCTGGTTGAAGTCGGCGAGCACCATCCATTCGCCGGTGGGGCGGCGAGCCATGAACTGCCGCGCCGTCTCGATGATGTCGGCGGCGTCGTTGGCGCTGTTCTCACCGTTGGACAGCGCGTGGGCGGTGAAATACCAGTCGGTGCCGATCTGGACGCCCATCATCGGCCGCGAGTTGAACCGTCCGCCCACCGGCAGGATCACGGCGTCGCTTACCGTCTCCCGGGTGACGATGGCCAGGCCGTTGCGTTGCTGACCGGGGTCGGCCCAGTAGATCTGCACCAGGTCCGGGCGGCTTTCCGAACCGATGTTGTACAGATGCTCGGTGACGCCGGGATCGGCGAACCGACGATCGGTCCACACCGCTCGGTCGGGCGGTGTGCTGCCCGCCTCCTGGAGTGCAGCGATCTGCACCCCTTCCTGGTTGAGCATCTGCTGCACACCGGTCAGCCACCGCGACTCCGGAGGCCCCCCGGTCCCGTCGCTCTGGCCCTGCATGTTCCAGGACGCGGTGACCCGGTCCTGCGGGGCCGCCACCGCCGGTGTCATCGGTTCGGCTGCGGACAACAGCGTCGCTGCCGTCGTCGCCGCGATGATCGTGGCCAACCGTTTGCGTGCAGAGCCCACGTCAGATCCTCCAGACCTCGGACACAGAGACCATGCGGTAGCGGGGCTCGACATCGCATCGGTAGGAATTACTTAGAGGGACCGGCAGTAGGTGTCACTTGAGTCGGCGGGTGGTGGGCCGGGTGTCCCCGAGGTAGAGGGTTCGTGCCCGGTGGATGAGTGACGGACGGTGACGACGGCGGCGGCCAGTTACCGGTAGAAGTCGGTGACTGTGGCGTCGCGGTGGGTGCACCAGCGGATCTTGCCGAACGCGTTCATCGACGAGTTCGTCCGCTCGACCACTCACCGCTTGCCGACCTGGATCGGTACGGGCAGGCCTTTGCGGGCGATCTCGGCGTCGAAGCCGATCTCGTCGAGCAGCTCTCGGGTGCCACGGCTGTCGTATCAGCGGTCCAGATGGGCGGTGACCCACTGCGGCCATTGGTGGCGCAGTTGGCGGCTGCACTCCTCGAAGGTGCCGCGCAGCAACGGTGCGTCGTGCCGGTTGGCCGGAGCGCCGACGAGGCCGAGCGGGATGCCGTAACCGTCGACGCCGGTGCAGCGTTTCATGCCGTCCTTGCCGCGGTCGACAGGAGACCGACCGGCCCGGTCACCGCCACACGGGGCCTTGGTGATCGCGCCGTCGGCGCTGACGTCGAACAAGTCCAGACCAATCATCCGGTCGTAGGCCGGCGAGCAGGCCTGCGGCAGCCGCGACGCACCGGCACAGGTACGCCTGGACGGTAATACCGTGCGCGGCGCCGTCCGGGTTCGACGGCGAACAACCGCACCTGCTGTCCGCCCTGACCGGCTAACCCTGCCCCGACCCGACCGCCGTCGTCACCGCCCAAACGCCCACCGACGGCGCGAAACCCGAGAACCAGAAACCGCCCGCGCCCTGCTGGAAACCCTCGATCTGCGCGACGTGACCGTGACCGCCGACGCCCTGCACACCGTCAAGGCCACCGCCGACCTCATCCACCAGCAGGGTGGCAACCTCGTGCTCCCGGTCAAGGAAAACCGGCAAGCCCTGTTCCACGCCCTCGGCGCGCTGCCCTGGGCCGACACCCCGATCGGCCACGAGAACACCGACACCGGACACGGCCGGACCACCCGCCGCACCATGCGAGTCCTACCCGCCCCGCCCGACCTACCGTTCCCCAACGTCCACCAGGTCTGGCTGGTGGAACGCTACGTCACCACCAACGGCAAACAGCCCGCCGCCGCGCAACTGAGCGTCACCAGCCACCCCGCCGAAACCGCGTGACCGGCCCAGATCGCCGCGTTCAACCCCAGCCAATGGACCATCGAAACCCTCCGCTTCGTCAGAGACACCTGCTACCGCGAGGACCACTCCCGCGTCCGCACCCGTTCCGGCCCCTGCGTACTCGCCTCGCTCCGCAACCTCGCCATCAATGCCCTACGCCTCAACGACTGCACCGACATCACCGAAGCCACCAGTGGGCCAACCGCAACATGACCAGGCCATTCACCATCCTCGGCATCACCAGATGATGTTGAAACGGCCGTGCCGTCAACCGCCGTGCGTCGACCACCGATTCCCGGGTGACGATCGCGAGGCCGTAGCGCTGCTGTTGGACATCGGTCCAGTAGACGAAGACGTTGTTCGGGCGGGTCCCGGTGCCGCAGTTCCAGCAGTACTCGACCACGCCGTAGAGGATCCGCCCAGTCGGCTGAGCCGTCGGTGGCGGATCGCTACCCACCTCCTGCAACGCCAGGACCTGGACCGTCGGGTCATCAAGGATTCCCTGCACGATGGTCTGCCGACGGAACTCCGGTGGACCTTGCCACCCTGGCTCTGCCCCTGCACATTCCATTGCCCGGTCGCCTGGCCATCCTGCAGCACGGCGAGCGCCCGGGCGGCGGGGAAGAGCCCGACCAGAACGGACGCGGCGATCGTGAGCACGGTAAACAAGGCAATTTCCTCGCACTCTGCCGACGATAGAGGTCGTGGTGAGAGGGCTTGTTCACCTAACTTTCCGTTGCACCACGTACGTAGTTGTCACCGACGCGGAGCCGAACGGCGCCAACGTACCTTCACGTCAAGCACTCGCATCGGAGGTACTGTGAAGAACCTGCTCACCCGCAGCCTGATCCGCGTCACCATGACCATCGGCTTGGTGGCGTCCGGTCTCGTGGTCGCCGCCCAGCCGGCACTGGCCGCCGACACCACGGCCCTCAGGAACTACGCCACGAAGCGATGCCTAGACAGCTCTGGCAACTCGGTCTACACGCTTCCCTGCTATCCGAACGTCCACAATCAGCACTGGATCCTCAACGTGGTGAACGGGGGGTACACCTTCGTGAACCGGGCCTCCGGCTGGTGCCTGGACAGCAATCTCAACGGCGCTGTGTACGCCTTGCCGTGCAACGGAGGCAACTACCAGACATGGGACATGATCGGCAATGATCACCAGATCTCTTCATACCTCTGGGGCAACCGGGCGACGGGCCTGATCCTGGACAGCAACTTCGACGGCGCGGTCTACACCGGGCAGTCCAATTGGGGACAACACCAGTGGTGGACCCGACTCGGCGCATGATCTCCGGGCCTGCCCCGGGGAGCATGGCGTTTTCCGTGCTTGACCGCTGGGTGTGATCGAGGTTGTTGGATGTTGATCCGGTCGCTGTAGGCGAGGATCAGGGCGTTGAGGGCTTTGGCCAACCGTAGACCCGGCCGGTGATGCTGCTGCCGCCTCGGTGTTTCTGTTGGACGACGAGGTAGAGGACTTTCATCGCGGCCTGCTCGGTGGGGAAGTGCCCGCGTCGGCGGGCGGCCTGCCGGAACCGTGCGTTCAGGGACTCGATGATGTTGGTGGTGTAGAGGACCTTGCGGACCTCGTGGTCGTAGTCGAGGAACGGCACGAACTGCGGCCACGAGGTCCGCCACAGCCGGATCACGGCCGGGTACTGGTCACCGAACTCGGCGGCGAAGGCCTCGAACCGGGCCTCGACGGCCGCGACGGTGGGGCGGTGTAGATCTCCCGCAGCGCGGGAGTGATCTTCTGCCACTCCTTGCGATTCGGGTAACGCAGGCTGGCCCGCACGAGATGCACGACGCACTGCTGGTGCACCGCGAGGGGCCAGACCTGCTCGATCGCGTCGGTCATGCCCTTGAGCCCGTCGGAGCAGACCATGAACACGTCGTCCACACCCCGGTTGCGCAGTTCGGTGAGGTAGCCGGCCCACTGCTTGGCGCCCTCACCGCCGGTGCCGGCCCACATGCCGAGGACGTCGCGTTCCCCGTCGAGGCTGATCCCGACCGCCACGTAGACGGGCCGGTTCGCGACCTGCCCCTGCCGGATCTTCATCACCAGTGCGTCGATGAACACCACCGGATAGATCCGGTCCAGGGGCCGTTGCCGCCAGGTTTCCATGTCGGCCGGGATGCCGTCGGTGACCCGGCTGATCAACTCCCGGGACACCTCGGCGTCATACGCATCCGCCAGATGCGCGGAAATCTCCCCGGTCGTCAGTCCTTTGGCGTACAGGGACAGGATCGCCTCGTTGAACCCCTCCAGACGGCGGGCATGCGTGGCATGATCCGCAGCGTGAACGATCCCGCCCGGTCCCGAGGAACGTGAATCCGCACCGGCCCGACCTCAGTCGGCACCGTCTTCGCACCGTGACCATAAGACGCATCGCCATCGGCGAACTCGGAGGGACCGTCAACAGGTAGGTAGGCCGCTGGCCGACCGGGACGGACCCGTCGAACGCCGCTTGGTGATGGTCGCAGCACCCATTATGACGAGAACAACGACCATCGATGCTCAAGGATCCGCTGCCGTGCACGGGCGCGATGGGCCACCTGAGGCCGCTTACCGAACTCGGTGAGCACGCGGCGACAAACCAGACATCGCCCGTGGCGACCGAAAGGCCGGGGGCAGCCGCGGCTCCGTGAAACCCGGGGAACATCACCCCGCATGCGCTGGCTCTAGCCCGACTTGCCGCGGAACCGGCCCTCGTCAACCCAGTCGGTCCAGCTTCTCGCGGGCTGTGGTGTCGGGCCGGGGTGTGAGGACGACGAGGCGAAGGTCGGTGTTCCGAGTAGTCAGGACGTTGGAGTCCAGCGGGATTGGGCCCACGTCCGGATGTAGGGCGGTCTTGTGTGCGCTCTCGTGCAGGGCCACCGTGCCGAGGGCCCAGAGTCGGCGGAACCGGTCGTTGCCCGCCATGCGCGTGATCAGCGCCGCCACGTCGGGTTCATTCGGGTAGCGGGCGCTGGTGGCGCGCAGGTCGGCCACCAGCGACTGTTCGAAGTAGGCGCGCTCGGTGTCGGTCTGGCGGACGCGGGTATTTCGGGATTCGAACTGGACGATCAGCGCGTTGCGATCGTCGGCGGAGCAGTGCGCGGGATCGCCGAAGACGGCCGCGAACAGCCGGTTCCAGTGCAGAAGTCGCCACGCGGCGTCGTAGACGGCCGCCGGGACGTCGCCCAGGTGGTCGATGACGCGGCGCATGCTGCCGGGGATCCGGCAGGGTATCCGGTCCGGGGCCGCGGCGAAGCCGGCAAGGCGCATCAGGTGCGCCTCCTCGTCGTCGGAGAGTCGTAATGCGCGGGCCAGGGCGGCGCATACCTGCGCCGACGGCGTGCCGGCCCGGCCCTGTTCGAGGCGTGCCACGTATTCGGAGGAGATGCCGGCCAGCGTCGCCAGCTCGCCACGTCGAAGCCCGGCGACGCGGCGACGGGATGCGTTCGGGAGACCGACCGCATCCGGGTCCGTACGCTCCCGCCAGGCCCGCAGCGTAGCGCCGAGGTCATTCATGAACACATGATCCGCCAACGGTCAGGGGATTGGGTGGTATCAGCGGTACGCGGAAGATCCGTGCCTTCCACCACCGTGGCTCGCTCGCCAGGATGGGTTCATGAGCAGAGTGACGAGGATGAACCATATTGGCGTGCCGGTCAGCGATCTGGCCCGATCGTTGAGGTGGTACGAGGACGTCCTCGGCATCGCGCCGAGCGGCGTGACGATCTCCGCCACGAACCCGGCGATCGGTGCGGTCGTCGAGGTCGAAAACGCGTCGATGCGGGCATCGTTCGCGCTGGCCGGCGACAACGTCCTCCTGGAACTCATCCAGTACGACAGCCCGCAGCCGAAGCCCTTCACCGGACGCAACTGTGACGTCGGGGTGATGCACCTGTGTTTCGAGGTCGACGACCTCGACACGGCGCACCGGGACTTGGTGGAGCGGGGCGTGCATGTCAACGCCGATCCGGTCGTGCTCGAGGACGGCGACGGTGTCGAAGCGGGGGCGTTGGCGGGGACGAAGATCCTCTACCTCCGCGACCCCGATGGAATTCAACTGGAGCTGTTCCAGCTGCTCTCGTAGCGCGGGGCTGATCTCATGGCTACGCAGTTGTCGCCGACGCGATGGAATCGCCGGCTGCGAAACGGTTGTGCCATGAGACGTCGTACGGTGCTGAAGGCATTCGGGTGGGGAGTGGGGGGCGCGGTCGCCCTGGGTGGCGGTGGCTTCGGCGCCTACTACCTGAGCGTGAAGCGGGACACCGTGGGGAAGCTCGCCTTCGACACGGCGTTGTCGATTCCTGCCCTGGCCCGGTCGACGAGTGGCGCCTCGGGCGCCCGTGTCTTCACGCTCGGCATCCAGCCGGGTGAGTCCCGGTTCAAGGACGGGAAGGCCACCCGCACCTGGGGTGTGAACGGCACGTACCTGGGCCCGACGATCCGGGCTCGGCGCGGCGAGCGGGTCGAGTTCGCGGTGCACAACGGTCTGGACGAGGCGACGTCGCTGCACTGGCACGGCATGCACCTGCCGGCGGTGATGGACGGCGGCCCGCACCAGACGATTGGGGCCGGAGACACCTGGGCGCCGCAGTGGACGATCGACCAGGCCGCCGCGACGCTCTGGTACCACCCGCACGTACACGGCGCGACCGCCGACCACATGTACCGGGGCGTGGCCGGGCTGTTCCTCGTCGACGACGAGCGGGTCGAGGCGCTGAACCTGCCGTCGGAGTACGGCGTCGACGACGTCCCGATGATCGTGCAGGACCGTGCGTTCGACGAGGAACAGCAGTTCGTGCAGCGGGAACCGCTGGCGGGCTCGCTGGGTGTGATCGGCGACGAGATCCTCGTCAACGGCACGATCGGGCCGTACTTCGACGTCACGACCCGGCTCGTGCGGCTGCGGATGCTGAACGGCTCCAACGCGCGCCTGTACCACTTCGGGTTCTCCGACGATCGGCGCTTCTCGCTCGTCGCCACGGACGGTGGTCTGCTCGCCGCGCCGTGGGAGACCGACCGGCTCTACCTCTCGCCGGGGGAACGCGCGGAGATCGTGGTGGCCTTCGAGCCGGGGGAGCGGGTGGAGCTGCGTTCCTACCCGGCGGCGCACGGCGGGGTGCTGGGACGGCTCGACGGCTTCGACGACCGCTTCGACATCTGCCAGTTCCGGGCCGTGGGTTCGCTGTCCGGCCACGCCGCCGTGCCCGCCGTGCTCGGCGCCGCACCGGACCTCGCCGGCCGCGCGGTCGCCCAGGAACGCTCCTTCGTGCTCGCGTCGAATCGGATCAACGGGCGCTCGATGGCCATGGACCGGATCGACTTCGGTGTCCAGGAGGGCACCGTGGAGGTGTGGGAGGTGACAAACGACAACGGGTATCTGCACAACTTCCATATCCACGACGTGCAGTTCCAGGTGCTGACGGTCGACGGCGGTATGCCGGAACCACCGTTGCGCGGCTGGAAGGACACCGTCCTGCTGGTCCAGGGGAAGCGCTACCGGTTGGCGCTGCGCTTTCGGGACCACACCGATCCGAACACGCCGTACATGTACCACTGCCACCTGCTCGCCCACGAGGACGACGGGATGATGGGTCAGTTCGTCGTCCTGGGCGAGGGCGAGCAGGTCGGTGTCCCACCGGGCCATCACCGGCATCCGTGATCAGGGCACCAGGATGATTTTGCCGGCGACGGTGCGGGACTCGGCGAGCGTCAGCGCCGACGCGGCCTCGGCCAGGGGGATCTCCGCGGCGATCTGCGGGTCCAGCACACCGTCGGTGAGTAGACGGAACACCTGGGTCAGGTCCTCGGACAGGTTGCGCCGGAAAGCCGCCAGATTACGGTGGCCCGCCCAGAAGTTGTAGAAGTAGGCGCTTCGGTGGTTCGGCAGGGTGTGCCAGAGCTTCAGCTGCGCGAAGAGCTTCAGCACGGGCAGACGCGAGTTGCCCGCCTCGTCCTTCGTCGCCGCCGTGCCGTAGGACACCAGCGTGCCGCCCCTGCGCAGCAACTGCCAGGACCGTTCCACACCGGGGCCGCCCACGTGGTCGAACACCGCGTCCACACCGTCCGGGGCCAACGCCCTGACCCGGTGGTACATGCCGGGCTCGCGGTAGTCGACAGGGGTGGCGCCCAGCGCGCGTACCGCGTCGTGGTGGCGCGGCGAGGCGGTGCCGATGACGCGGACGCCGGCGTGCCGGGCCAGCTGGACGAGCGTGGAGCCGACCCCGCCGTTCGCCCCGAGCACGACGACGACGTTCCCGGAGCGGACCTTGGCCAGCCGGTGCAGCATCTGCCAGGCGGTGATGCCGTTGACGACCACGGTCTCGGCGGCGGCGGGGGACACCCCGTCCGGCACCGGAACCAGGTCGGCGGCCTCGACCAGCACATGGGTGGCCCACGCGCCGATCTTGGTGACGGCGGCGAACCGGCGTCCGACCAGGTCGGTGTCCCCGCCGGGTCCGACGGCCGTGACGGTGCCGACCAGGTCATATCCGGGTACGAAGGGGAACGGCGGTTGGTCGTAGTACTTGCCCCGGCGCATCTGCTGCTCGGCGAACGACACACCGGTCGCCTCCATCCGCAGGACGACCTGTCCCGCAACCGGCGCGGGCAGTTCGCGGGCGCATACCTGCAGCCCGCTCGGATCGACCACGCCCGGTAGGACTATCTCGGTCGTGGTCGTGGTGACGGGGTTGGTCATGACGGTGTTCCTCCGGTCAGCGGTTGTCGTCGGGGCCCAGCGCCCCGCGGCGCCAGGTGTGCCAGCCACGGCACAGCACGTAGGCGGCGATGGTGGTCGCCGAGACGAACCCGTCGGCGAACAGGGTCCGCAGCGCGTGCGGGACGTCGAGGATGAATGCGGCCTGGACGGTGACCGCGAGCTTGTGGAAGAGCAGGAGTTCCCACATGCCGCGCTGCTTGCGGGGCGCGACCGCCAGCATGGCCCACATCCCGGCGAAGACGATGTAGGCACAGGTTCGCCAGTACTCGGTCAGGATCAGGTCGTCGGGGAGACCCCCGAGGCGGGAGACGCCCTCGACGAACGGCACCAGGGTGGCGGCTGCCGTGATCGCCATCAGGGTCCGGCCGGTCCGATCCTGCCAGCGTGTCGGTGCCGCGACTGGTGCTTCCGCGACGACATGGGTGCGGACTGCCATGAGATTTCCTGTCTGCTCAATCACTTCGTGCGCGTGGACACGGAGACCATCGGTCATCGGAGAGCGGCGTCGCGTCGGTGGGAATTGCGTAACCGTTGCGGTCGTCGCGGACGCTCCGGGTGACGTCGGGTGGCTCGCCCAGCCCAGGCGGCATGTCGACGACAGATGATCGAGCCGGAACCCGAGCCTCGATCGGGACGACTAACGGGGCATGACAGCTCACCACCGGCCCGACGCGGCGACCGGCCCGCTGCGCGTGCAGGTTCTCCTGTACGACGGCATCGAGGAGCAGGACTTCGTCGGGCCGTACGAGGTCTTCAGCATCGCCCGCAGTGCCGCCCGTGCGCCGCTGACCATCGACTACGTCACCGCCGACGTCCCGCGGACGATCACCGCCGGTGGCGGCACCCGGGTCGAGGTCGGCACGGGTTGGTCGCCGTGGGACGCGGATCTTCTGATCGTGCCGGGCAGCGGCTTGACCGGCCCGACCCGGCCCGGTGTCGAACTGGAGATCGCGAAGGGTGACCTACCGCGGACACTCGCCGCGGCACCGCGCCCCGGCCTGGTCGTCGCCTCGGTCTGCACCGGAGCGCTGCTGCTCGGCGCGGCGGGTCTGACTCGTGGTCGGCGCTGCATCACGCATCAGATGGTCAAGGACAAACTCGCGGCGTTCGGCGGCCTCGTCACCGAGGCCCGCGTGGTCGACGACGGTGACCTGGTCACCTGCGGCGGCGTCACCTCCGGACTCGATCTGGGACTGCACCTCGTTCGTCGTGAGTTCGGCGCGGATGCCGCCGATCTGGTGACGCGCATCCTGGAGTACGAGCCTCGGGGCACCGTCTGGGCCTCCTGACCCGCGTCGTCCGCTCGATCGTCAGCGGTCGGTCACCCGGCCGCTGACTCGGTCTCACATCAGCGGGAAGCGGCAACCGTCTGGCGCACTGCAGGAGGCGAACAGCGTGACTTCTCGGCTGCTACCTTCGGACCGGACAGGGGGTAGCCTGGCCGGCGTGCGATCCGCGGCTGGCTCCCGGGGCTCACTGGTCGGCAGGTCGGTCGAGCTCAAGGTTCTCCACGAGCTGACCGGGGAGGCGCAAGCGGGGCGGGGCGGGGCGCTGGTGGTGCGCGGCGAGGCCGGCATCGGCAAGAGCACGCTGCTGGCACACGCCCGCGACGCGGCGTCCGGCGTACGTGTGATCCACGTGGCCGGGGCGGAGTTCGAGCGGGAACTGCCCTACAGCGCGCTGCATCAACTGTGCGTGCCGGTGCTGGGTCACCTCGCGGACCTGCCCCCCCGGCACGCCGACGCGCTCCGGATCGCGTTCGGACTGGCGAAGGGCACGCCCGACCTCTTCCACATCGGCGTGGCGACGCTGGGTCTGCTCGCCGCCGCAGCCCGGGTACGCCCGCTGCTGTGCGTGGTTGACGACGCCCACTGGTTGGACGCGGCGTCGGCGAGGGCGTTGACGTTCGTCGGCCGGCGGGTGGCCAACGAGCCGATCGCCATGGTGTTCGCGCTGCGGTCGCCCGCCTCGGACGAGCTGCACGAACTGCCCGGCCTCGACCTCACCGGGTTGACCGACGCCGAGGCGCGGACGGTGCTCGCGGGCCGACGGCACCTCGTCCTCGACGAGCAGGTGCTCAGCCGACTGCTCGCCGAGGCCCGGGGTAACCCGTTGGCATTGCTCGAACTGCCCGAGGCGGGCGGCTTCGGGCCCCCGGACACCTCCCCGGTACCGACCCGCATCGAGCGCAGCTTCCGGGACCGGCTGTCGGCACTGCCGGACGACGCCCGTCTCCTGCTGACCGCGGCGAGCGCCGACCCCACGGGCGATGCCACCCTGGTGTGGCCGGCCGCGCAGCTGCTGGGCATCGACGTGCCGGCCGCCAGCGCCGGCGTGGCCGCGACCGGCCTTGTCGAGTTCGCCGCCGACATTCGCTTCTGCCACCCGCTGGCCCGGTCCGCGGTCTACCGGGCCGCGTCGGCGCGGGAACGACAGCGGGCCCACCGGGCACTGGCCGAGGCGACCAACGCCGGCACCGACCCGGACCGGCGGGCCTGGCACCGAGCCCAGGCCACCGTCGGCCCCGACGACGACGTCGCCGCGGAACTCGTCCGATCGGCCACCCGTGCCCGGTCGCGCGGGGGCGTGGTGGCCGCAGCAGCCTTCCTGGAACGGGCGGCCGAGCTTTCCCTGGACCCCGCCGGCCGGCTCGAACGAACGTTCGCGGCGGCGCAGGCCGCCCTCGTCGCGGGCCGTCCCGACCGAGCCGCCATCCTGGTCAGAGCCGTCGAGCACACCGGGCTCGACGAGTTCCAGCTCGCCCACGCCGACCTGCTGCGGGGACAGGTCGCCTTCCAGAGCCACCGGGACGAGAGCGGCCCAGAGTTCATGATCCACGCGGGAAGGCGGTTGGCCGGGTTGGATCCGGAACGGGCCCGCAGGTGCTTCCTGGACGCGATCGAGACGAGTCTGCTCGTCGGCCGGGCCAGCGGCGTGCTCGATCTGGTGCTGGCCGCCGTGCGGTCGGTGCCGGCGACCGCGTCGCGTCCGCCGGACGTGCTGGATGCGCTGGGCCTGCTGAACTCGGCGGGCCACCGCAGCGCGATCCCGCTGATCCGGCAGGTTCTCGACGGCCGCCACGGTTCCGGCAGGCCCGGCTGGATCGAGCACCCCGCGCTCGCCCTCATGCTCGCGGCAGAGATCTGGGATCCCCATCGGTATGCGGCGATCGTCGAGTGGCTGGTGCGGACCGGCCGCGAGTCCGGTTCGCCGCTGCTGCTGCGTCTTGGGCTCGCGCAGGCGGGGTCGTACGGCGCGCTCACCGCCGACCCTGGCCTGGCGATGGCCTCGATCGCCGAGGAAGAGGCCATCGCCGACGCGATCGGCGGGCCGCCGATGCCCTACCACCGGATCCATCTGGCGGCCCTGCGTGGTCGCCGCGCCGAAGCGCTCGCGCTGTTCGAGAAGGCCACGGTCGCGGCGACCACCAGCGGCAGTGGTCTCCTGACCGGCAACATCGACTGGGCGTCGGCGGTGCTGTTCAACGGCCTCGCCGACTATCCGGCCGCGCTGGCGGCCGCTCGGCGGGCCGTCGCGGACGGCACCCTCTTCCTCGCCAGTTTCTCCCTGCCCGAACTGGTCGAAGCGGCGGTCCGCTGCGGTGACTCCGAGGCCGCCAGCTCGGCGCTGGAATCGCTCGTGGAACGCGCCGACGCCAGCGGGACCGCCACCGGTCTGGGCATCGCGGCATACGCCCGAGGGTTGGTGACCGGGTCCGAGGAGCAGTATCGGACCGCCGTCGCGCACCTCGAACGGAGCCCGTTGTCGGCCTACCGGGCCAGAGCCCATCTCGTGTACGGAGAATGGCTGCGACGCGAGGGCCGCCGGCGGGACTGCCGAGCGCACCTGCGCACGGCACACCGCCTGCTGTCCGAGGCCGGATTCGAGGCGTTCGCCCGACGCGCCGCCGCCGAGCTGCGCGCCAGCGGGGAACGGCCACGCCAACGGTCACCGCACACGTACGACCAGCTGACGATTCAGGAGCTGCACATCGCCCGGCTGGTCGCCGCCGGCGCGACGTCCGGCGAGGTGGCCGCCCAGCTGTTCATCAGCCCGCGCACCGTCGACACCCACCTGCGCAACATCTTCCGCAAGCTCGGCATCAACTCTCGGCGGCAACTCCGGCACCGCTCCGATCTCGGCGCGTGACATCGCCGGGCCGGCCGGCGGCCGCACGGCGCCGGCCGGCCCAACTGGGGAATTCGGTCAGACAGCGGAAGGCTCGACCGACTGCACGCGCAGCTGGGTAAGGAGCAGCAGCATGTCGGAGTTGAGCCAGTACTCGATGATCTGACCGTCGTGGACGCGCAGGAGGTCGACGCCGGTGAAGTCGACAGGCGTGCCGACCGGTGCCCCGGCGCCGGGGAAGCCTCCGCCGTAGGTGCCCGTGGCACGCCAACGCAGGGCCAACAGGTCGTCTTGGACGATCGGACCGACCTCGATGTCGAACACCAGGTCGGGTAGTGGACCGCGAAGCTGTGCCACCCAACCCGTCATGGCCTCGGCGTCGTCGATCGCGCTGCCGTCGCCGCCGTCGGCCAGGGCCGCGTGCACCCTTACCCCAGGTGCGATCAGTTCATCGACGTCGCTGAAGTCTCCGTTCCACAACGCCTTCCAGGCACCGACCAGGCGGGTGATGTCGTCGCTCATGTCATCTCCATGTCTCTCGTGGTCAAACCGCGCAGGGGCGTCACCGGGCGCGCGCCCACGCGACAGGGCACCCGGCCGATGTCGCGGTTCCGCCTCCGGAATACTCCGGCGGCTATGCACGGCGTCTGCGCAGTGCCGCTCCCGCAAGGACGAAGCCGATCAGGAACGGATAGATGATCCCGCGTTCGAAGAGGCCGATGAGTACGCCCGCACCCGAGGCCACCATGGTCCCGAAGACCACGAGCGAGAGCAGGCCGAACATCCCGGACATGGTCAACAGACGGCCCAGCCCGGACGACATTCCGAGCAGCCGATACGCTCGACCGAGCAGGATGACGAGCACGTTGCCGGCGACGAAGGCCAAGATCGCGCCGATCCCGTGGTAGTCGGTGCCGTCAGTGCCGCCGTCCCCCGGAAACAGCCCCACCAGGACCATGCCAACCGCCAGCACGACCGCCGAGATGACCGTCGCCGCCCGCCGCCCACCCGGCAAGCCCTTCAGCATCGCGACTCCGGCCAGCGCGGCCAGGCCGGTCAGCCCGAGTCCGGTATTCATCACCAGGGCCAGCGGGGAGTACATGTACTGACCGAACGCGGTGAGCGGCCCGTGGACTCCGAGATTACTAATGAAGTGGTGGGTGTAGCTGTAGGGCGGATCCGTCCACGCCGCAGCGGCGACGAACTCGCCGGTGAAGTAGATGATTCCGCTGGCCATGAGTGCCACTGCGGCCGCGGTGCGCTGCCTGATGTCGGTCACGACGTCCTCCTGTAGATGAATCAGTGGCGTCAGCCTGCGGCGCGGCGCTGACACGCGGCACACACCGCGCGGACACCGCCCCGCCGCCGGACCGGACGGGGAAACGCGGGAGGATCGGGGGATGGACGGAGGCGAACGGCTACGGGTCACCCTGCTCGGCGCCTTCCGGGTCGCCCGCGGTGACACCACCCTGGCCGTACCCGGAACGCGCCTGCGGAATCTGCTCGTCCGGCTGGCGCTCGCTGGCGGCCGGCCGGTCACACCGGCCGTGCTGGTCGACGCGATCTGGGGGGAGGACCCGCCGTCCGACCCCACGCAGGCGCTCCAGCGACTCGCCTCCCGGTTACGCCGCGCGCTCTCCCCGGACGCCCCGGATCCCACGGTGGTCCGACAGGTCGCGGGTGGATACCGGCTGGCAGCGGAGGCATCCGATGTCGACGCCGTGCGGTTCGAGGAACTCGCCGCGACCGGCCGAGAGGCGGCACTCGCTGAGGCGGTGGCGCTGTGGGGCGACCGGCCCGGCGTCGAGCCCGCAATCATCGCGGCGGTCGCGCCCACCGTCGCGACCCGCCTGGTGCAAACCTCGATCGAGGTGGTCGCCGACCTCGCCGGTGCTGAACTGTCCTCCGGACGGGCCGAAGCCGCGACTGCCCGGCTGTCCGTGCTGTTACGGGAGCAGCCGGGACATGAGCGGGCGGCCGCCCTGCTGATGGACGCGCTCGCCGGTCTGGGGCGACAGGCAGAGGCCCTCGCCGTCTACGAGCGGGTCCGCGAGGCGCTGGCCGACGTGCTGGGCACCGATCCCGGCACCGCCCTACGTGAGCGTCATCTGCGACTGCTGCGACCCGAGCCGCCCCGACCGGCGCCCGGCGCCTCGACGGCCGACCCGGTCGTGCCCGGGCTCCCGGCCGGGAGCCTCGGGGCCGGGCGGCCGAATGCTGACCTGCCCGTGCCTCTGACCAGCTTTGTCGGCCGCGACGACGACCTTGCCCGGATCTCCGCCCTGTTCACGGCCGGGCGGCTGGTCACCGTCGTCGGACCGGGCGGCGCCGGAAAAACCCGCCTCGCGCTGGAAGCCGGCCGCCGCCACCGTCACGACTACCACGACGGTGTACGGCTGGTCGACCTCGCATCCGTCACCGACCCCACCAAGATCATATCGGCTCTGCTCGCCGCGATCGGTCTGCGGACCGGCGGCCCGCACGGGCGGACCGGCGACGACGAGTCCGACGTCCTCCTCACCGAACTCAGCGACCGGGAGATCCTCCTCCTACTGGACAACTGCGAGCACCTGATCGACGCCGTGGCGCGCGTCGTCTCCTCGCTGCTGCCCCGCTGTCCCGGCCTGCGGGTGCTCGCCACCAGCCGTGAACCCCTCGCGGTCGACGGCGAGGGGCTCGTCCCATTGGCTCCGCTCGAACTACCCGGCCCGGACGCCGACGTCGCGCAGGCCCGACAGACCGCGTCGGTACGCCTGTTCACCGCTCGCGCTGCCGCCGTACGCCCGGGCTTCGATGTCGACGAGACGACGCTGTCCAACGTCGTGCGCCTCGTACGTGGACTTGACGGCATGCCTCTCGCATTGGAGTTGGCCGCCGCCCGGCTTCGGACGCTGTCGCTGCTCGACCTCGCGGAGGGGCTGACCGACCGGTTCCACCTGCTCGGCAGGGGCAGCCGCACCGCACCACTGCGGCACCGCACCCTGCGCGCGGTGATCGCGTGGAGTTGGGATCTGCTCGACGCCAGCGAACGGGCCGTCGCGGAACACGTCGCCATCCTGCCCGGCGGCGCCACGGCCAGCTCCGCCACCGCGGTCTGCGAGGGGAGCGCCGATGTCCCGAACGTGCTTGCCACACTCGTCGACCGGTCGTTGCTCCAGCTAGATCCAACCACCGGCCGCTACCGCATGCTGGAAACAATCAGGGAGTACGGCAGGGAGCGGCTGGCCGAGGCTGGCACGCTCGGGCGGGCTCGTGACCTGGCCGCGGCCCACTTCGCCGCGCTGATGGCCGAGCAGGATCCCCGACTGCGTGGACCCCACCAACTGGCCGCGATCGGGATCGTCGACGCAGAATACGACAACATCCTCGCCGCCCTCGACCATCTGTGCGTCGCCGGGGACGCCACGGGTGCGATCGCTCTCGCTCTCGACCTCACCTGGTACTGGCAGATGCGTGGCCGCCATGCCGACGGCATCCATTGGCTGGGGCAGGCACTGGCGGTGGCGAATGGCGAATGGACTGTCGCACGCGACTGCGCCCGTGCCGCCTATCTACTCAACCGAGCGGACATCACCGCCGGTGTCTCCGCGCGGTATGAGGTCGACGAACAAGCGACGGTGCGGGAGCTGGCCGGTCGGCTGCTCGCCCATCCGCACCTGCCGGGCCACTTCCGTCTGCTGGGTTCGATCCTTCTGTTTCTCCAGGACGAGCCAGCCGCGCTCGCGACCTTCACGCGTTTCACCGACGGCGACGACCGGTGGTCGGCCGGGCTGGCGCACATGTTCCAGGCCGAGATCGCTGAAAAGGAAGGGGCGCTCTACCGGATGCGCCGTCACGTCGAGGTGGCGCTGGACCACTTCCGGCGCATCGGTGACCAGTGGGCCACGGCTGCCGTGCTACCGATGCGTGCGGCCCTGCGGCGGTACGACGACGTCGACGGCGCCATGTCCGACCTCACCGAGGCCCGGACGCTGACCGGCCGATTCGGAGCGCTCGGCGTCAGCGACCAGTTCCACAGCGACCTGCGCTGGATCGACCTGCACCTGCGCCGCGGTGACACCGATCTGGCGGCAGACCTGCTCGACGCCGCACGAGCGCGCGCCCGGCGCGCGTCCTCGACGGAGATGCTGGTCCTCATCGACGTACACGAGGCGGCCCTGAGGGTGCGGCTCGGCGACCTCGACCGTGCGGGTGACCTGATCGACGCCGCAGAGCGGGGGCTGTCCGTCGTCCCGGCCTACCCGGCCGATCACGCCCGTGCGCTGGTGAGTAGCACCAGGGCGGCGCTCCTTCTGGAACTGGGCGACCTGTCCGGCGCCGACGAGGCGCTGGCGGTAGCGCACGAGGCGGCCCGGGCCACCCGGGAGCTACCGGTCCTCGCCCAGGTGACAGTACAGATGGCCGCGGTTGCCGACCGGCGGGGAAGACATCACGAATCGGCCGCGCTCCTCGGTGTCGCCGCCCGCCTGCGCGGCGCGCACGACCACACCGACCCGCAGGTCAGGGAGCTGACCCGCAGGGGAAAGACTGCGCTGGACGAGGACGGGTTCGACGCGGCGTACGCGGCGGGTCGTCGCTGCGTGCAGCAGACCACGGTGCAGGTGGCGGCTGCCACCTGCACCGTGACCGACAGCGACCGGTAGCGCGGCGCGTCACGCCGTCGCGGACCGGCCGGACCGGCTCACGGGCGCTCACCTTCTTCGGCCAGAAGCGCGAGCACGCTGTCGGGTGGCGTGCCGCCGAAGAGGCTGGCCATCAGCTCCTCGTCCTGCGGGACCTCGGCGGTACGCGGGAACATGGCCTGTTCGTACTCCGCGATGGCGGCCTCGATGTCGCCGGGGCGGGCGGCGAGAGCCTTGCCGAGTTCGGCGCCGTCCAGCATGGCGAGGTTCGCGCCCTCGCCGTTCGGGGCGACCAGGTGCGCGGCGTCACCGAGCAGCGTGACTCCCGGGACGCGATCCCATCGGTGGCCGAGCGGCAGTGCGTGCAACGGGCGCAGGACCGGTCCGCCGTCGGCGTCGGTGATCAGCGCGGTGAGTTCGGGGGCCCAGCCCTGGAACTCCTGAACGATCCGGGCGGCGGCCGTGGCGCGGTCGGTGAAGTCGATGTCGTCGAACCAGTCCAGCGGGCGGGTGAGGGAGATGTAGGCGTGCAGGGTGCCGCCGCTCTCCCGGTGGGCGACGATCCCTTCGGTGGCCGACGGCGCGTACATCGATCCCTCACCGACCATTTTCGCCACCCTCGGGTGCCGGGTGGTGGCGTCGTACAGGTAGGTCTCGACGTACGACTCACCGGTGTACTCCGGAACGGCGTCGGACAGCAGCGGCCGGATCCGTGACCAGGCGCCGTCCGCACCGACCAGGAGTTCCGTCTCCATGGTCGAGCCGTCGGCGAAGGTGACCGCGTGACGACCGTGGCCGAGACCGCGTACGGTCCTGGCCTTCGCCCCCCAGCGGACCGTGCCAGTCGGGAGCGAGTCGAGCAGGATTCGCCTCAGGTCGCCGCGCTGTACCTCGGGGCGTCCGCCGGAGCCGTCGTCGCCCTTCTCGAACAGCACCGTGCCGTCCGTGCCGAGGAACCGCATCGCCTGGCGGCCCGCCAGCACTATGCGGCGGAACTCGTCGGTCAGCCCGGCGGCCTCAATGGCGAGTTGCCCGTTGTAGTCATGGATGTCGAGCATTCCGCCCTGCGACCGTGCCGCGGCCGTGGCCTCGGCTTCGTAGACCTCCACCGGCATGCCGTGCCCGGACAGGACTCGGGCCAGGACGAGACCGCCGAGCCCGGCGCCGATGATGGTGACTGGGTTGTTCATGATGCCCTCCCGGTGCGCGGATCGCTGCTCGCCAACAGTCGCCACTGCCGCTGACGTCCGGCTCTCACGGCGCGGACACGGCGCACCACCAGCCGTCCTGCGGTCACCGGACCGTTCCGCTCGGCCGCCGGGCGGAACGACTAGGACGTGACCCGGGGAAGGTGGCGCTCTGGCGGTCCGTCGCCAGCGAACTCGCGCTGAGGGGTCGATGCGCAGCACGTAGTTGCTGTGCACAGGTAGCGGTCGGGGAAGTTGTAGGAGCGGAACGAGGACCAGGAGCTGTCGGCCAGCCCGGCGGTGCGGGAGAAGGTCGCGTCTGCCTGTAAGAGGGCGGTGTAGTCGTTGGCGGCGAGCCCTGCCACGTAACCGCTTGTGACGCAGGTAGTTGCCCGGGCGGTTCACCGACTCGAACGACACCCCGGCGGAGTCCGCGAGGCCGGGGACCATCCGCCACATCTGGTCCTGGCAGGGGTCGACAGGCGTACGGGTCGATGCGGACCGATCCGTTGGAGTGCCGAACGTAGTAGTCGGGGAAGTCGGAGGACTCCAGCCGGGCCCAGTTCGGGGTACCCCAGCTGCTGGTGGCGGCACTGTACCCGGCATCGGTGATGCCGGTGATCGAACCGTGCTTGCTGTTCAGCGGTGGGGTGTAGTCCCGCTGGTTGGTCACCGTCGACGAGTTGCCACTGACACTGCTGGTGGACCAGAGGTACATGTCGTTGTTGACGGGGGAGAACGAGTCGCCCCACAGCCACCAGGCACCGCCGACCGGGGAGGACAACACCCGCTGATCGCTGGATCACCTGGATCGCCCCAGGGACGCTGGGGATGCTCCTTACACGCTACCGGCCGCGCCGCGGTGGATCGCCGAGGGTTGGAGCTGCTCGGGCCAGCACACTCGGCCGCGTCTCGGAACCGTCAGAAGCAAAGTTGCGAAATCCGGCCCAGGGCCAGGCGGCTGTGCCGGGCCTCGGCCGACACGAACTTTCCGCGTTGGACGCCGATCACCGCGGGCGACCGTCCCGGGAACTTCTTCGACGAGGTGCCGGCCGGCGGGGACATCCACGCGTTGCAGTACATCCTGCACGACTGGGACGACGACCGCTGTGTGCGCATTCCTGCGCGACTGCCGGCGGGCCATGAACCCGGACGGCCGGGTGGTTGGCACTGGACACCGTCCTGCCCGAGGGTGACGCCGCCCATCCGGGCAAGAGCATCGACCTGGTCATCCTGGCCTCGTTCACCGGCCGGCAGCGAACCAGGACGCAGTTCGCCGCCCTGTTCGACGCGGCAGGCCTCCGGCTGACCCGGGTCATCGCCAAACCGGAGCCGGGCTGGCTGTCGATCATCGAAGGCCGGCCACGCTGAGCGGCCGGGCAATGGCCGGGCCCTGGCCCGCACCGTCCGATCCCGGTGGGTAGAACAGCCTGGCCGGCCCGGACGGCCGCATCCCGACGGACCCCACGGCATGCAGCGCCGTGGGGTCCGTCGTCGGAAAGCCGGGCACGTCGACGCACCGGAGACTCCGCGCGGACCGCGCAGGACGAACCTCGCCCCCAGCCGCCCAATCCCAGACGACGACCCGGGGCTTAGCTGGTGGTGCAGGTGATGCTGGCCGGCGGGTTGTTGGTGCCGTTCCACGTCGCGGTGAAGCCGAACGTGGTGGAGGCGCCTGCGGCGAGCGTGCCGTTGTAGGCGACGTTGGCGACCGTCACGT
>NZ_JACGMO010000067.1:0-39477 GCF_015354745.1 Micromonospora sp. S-DT3-3-22 | reverse complement strand
CCGACGCGGATGCTTCTCGGGCCTGCCCATCCACTGCGGCGAGGGCAGCATCGGCTCAACGAGGTCCCACTCGGCATCGGTCAGATCAGACGGGTACCGCCGCACTCGATCCATGCCCGTCTACCGATCGAGCCCTGATCATCGATTGCACTCACTGTGCGACACACCCGACCAGCACACATCCCAAACACTCTCTGAGGCCGTGAGGACAGCTACGCCGCTGCCTCTGGGGAGATCCTGTACCAGTGACTCCACGCTGGCGGCGCCAGTCGATCGGGCCTGCATGCCCTTGATGAAGGCTCCGCTGAAGCAGCAGTCGACCAGGACGAGAGTGGCCTTGGACCGACTGGTGTTGATGCGCTCCCTGACCCAGTCGGCTGACACTGCGGTCGAACTAAGGTAGTCCCGCTCAGTGTCGGTGAAAGCGAAGTACAGCCGACCCCGGTTGTCCTGGACGCCGTGGCAGGACAGGTATAGCAAGTTCATTGCGTCAGTGATGCGGGCAGACGAGAAAAAGCCCTCGATGGCGCGCTGGGCCTGTCGGCTGTCGCAGTTCACCTCCGTATGCACTGTGTACCCGCAGGTGCCCGGGCTGCGCAGCACCCGAGCTAGCTCCTCGACATCTCGGCGCGGCGACCGTAGCTGCGCCAGTGAGGGGTCAGTGAAGCTTCCGCAGCCCAAAAGTAGTGCTCGACGTCGTTGTCCGAACTCAGTCACGGCGCCCGGTCGATGTGTCGGAGGTACGCGGCCAACATCTGGTCCCGTTGTGCCTTGGTCACCGGGCCGCGGAACCGCTGTCCGTTGACTTCCAGTTCCACGTCACGCGGCTGGCGACTCAGCCAGGATGCCATCACCGCCATGACGCCCTCCACGGCTGCCGGTGCCATCGCAAGAACTAGCGCTCCGATGGCGAAGGCCTCGCCAGACTTTGCCCCTGCCGGTGCCGCACCACCGTAACCGCCGCGCAGGCTCTCCACGTCCGTTGCTAAAAGCGTCTCGAACAGGTCGTCTGCCAGCTCCTTCAGCCGGTCATCGTCGAGGCTGGGGCAGGCCACCCGGATGCCGACGTCTACCGCTTCCATCACGCGCACCGTTCAACTAGTAGAGATCAGTCCTAGAGTCAGGTAGACACTAGCGATGACCAGGCAGAGACCCTCTCCGTTCCACGGCCGGCCTCTCAATCAGGTAGCCGACACAAAATAGTATTGCGGCGTGCAGCCAATGCGGCCTCTGGGCAGGTTCGTTGACGTTCTACCTGGTGAGGCTCGAAGTTCAGGGCTCCTTCGCCGCGTCCTGCCTCGGGTGATCTTCCGACGCTGCATGGATTCGACAGCATCTGGGCAGGTTTATCGCGATGGATCGGTCGACGGGGCCGATGGACCGTTCGACCTGTGGTGGCCCGCTCTCGGGCCGGTGCGGACACGGCTCGCCGCCGGTGCGGTACGCCTGCAACCAGGGCCGCAGGCAGGTCCGCCCTGATCAACTACCCTGGCGGAACCTGCAACCGAACCGGAGGACGAACATGGCCCGTCCCTACGAGCCCGGACCGAAACAGTTCGTCTTCACCGTCGGTGACGGTGACGATCAGCAGGTCTCGGTGGGTGACCCCCAGCAGGCGTACATGGCCTTCTCCGCGTTCTTCCGGGGACGGGAGGCCGAGACCTACACCATCAGGGACGAAGCGGCGGGGCAGAGTTTGGTGCTCATGCCCGGTCGGGGGGTGATCTCCCGGATCGGGGGAGCGGACCAACCCCGGGCGGAACATCTCCAGGCCGGTCGGGCCAACCGCTACCTGCCGAGCGCCATGCTGTTTTTCGAGAACGGCTACGCCGGCCTTGACCGCTTCGGTCAGTGGTTCTCCGACCTTTCCGCCCTCGACGCGTCGCCGGAGACCCGGGGTGCCGCCTTCGCCGCGACGATCACGACGGAAGCAGCGGCATTCCAGGAGGTCGCCCGGATTTGGGCGGACTCCGGCTGCGTCGACCCGAGCGACCGGTACCACGTCTTCTTCGACGCGCATGGTGTCGACGACGACCGGGCCGACCGGGCCACGTTGCTCAAACTTATCGAATTCGTGGGTCTCGAACGGGTCGACGCCCCGGCCGGGGCCGCCGGGGGTGAGGTGTGGGTGCGCACCGACCCGCGCCTTGAGGTCGAGTGTGCCCGGTGGTCGTGAGCGAGGTCGTTTTCACACGTAGCGGCTGGCTTCCGGGCGTGATCCGTGAGGACGGCGAGTTGAAGCTGATGCTCGCCGCCGGGGCCGACGCCAACCACGAGCCCCGGACCTTCACGTTCCCGATCTCCGCAGCCCATCTTGCGGTGATCCGGGAGGACCTGGCCCGACACCTGCTGCTGTGGAGTGCCGTCCTGCCGCTGTGTGACGCGGCCGGAACCCGGGGCCGGCTCGACGAGAACGCTGCCGTCGCGCTCCTGGACCCGGTCCTGTTCTCCCCGCCCGCGGAGGTCGACGCGCTCTTGCGGCGAATCCGGTGGGACCGGGACCGGCTCGTCGCCCATGGCGCGGACCTCGACCTGCTTGAGCGGGGTGAGGTCTGTGCGGCGCTGCGCGCGGCGACGGAGCGGGCGGACGAGACACGTGTCCAGGAGCACCGCGCGGAGCGTCGTCGCGCCGAGCGTGGGGTCGTCCTCGGGCCGCTCGACGCGCAGGTTCTGCGGTACACGGGCCAGTATCTGCACGGTGCGACCGTGCCGGGGCGGAAGCCCGACGCCGTCGACCCCGCTGTACTGCCGGAGGTCATGCGGGTAATAGCCACCGCCGAGCAGGCGTGTGCCGGGATGCGGATCGGTCTCGATCCGCGCCGGGGAAACCGGGCGACCGACAAGCGTGACTGGGATCGGCTGGAGTCGACCGTGGACGCGGCCGTGCGTCGCGCGTTCCCCGGGCTCGCCGACGACGCGGTGCGTACGGTGAGCTTCCTGATGTGCTCGGAGGCTGCGGACCGCGCCCGGAGCACACCGGTCGACGATGACGACGGGACCGTCGACCACCACGTCGACCCCGGTGGGGGTGCGCGGCGGACGGCCCTGTCGTTCACCGACGACAAGGGCGGCCAGAAGACCTGGGTACGGGACGGTTCGCGTTCCGCCTCCGCCGAGTTCTGGCAGTTCGTCGCCGATCGCTCCGCCTCGGACAACGAGGTGTTCACCATCGAGGACGAGGAACGCGGTGAGGGGGTCCAACTTCACTTCTACGCCGACTCCATCGCCCGGATCACCACGGTGAGCCCCGGTGAAGGCGGGGCGGATCCGCAGTACCGGGTCGAGTACAGCCTGGTCGACGGGATCGGCGGGTACCGGACGCTGGTGAGCGCCTTCATCCGTGGCGGGTGCGCCGCACTCGAACGGTACGGTCCCTGGATGTCGGATGTCGCCGAGTTCGAGCGGGCGCGGCGTCAGCGCGACGCCCGGTAGCCCGGGGGAGGGCGGATGGTGGCGCAGTCACGTGTTCGTGTTCAGGGGGACCTCTACCACCCGGTGGTGCCGGCCGGTGCCGTCTACGTCGGGCGGCAGGGGTTCGGGTTGCGGCGTTCTCCGTGGGCCAATCCGTTCAGTCTTCGTGAGTATGACCGGGCTGAGGCGCTGCGCCGGTACCGGCAGTGGCTGATCGGGCAGCCGGAGTTGGTGGAGCGGGCGCGGCGGGATCTGGCCGGGAGGCAGTTGGCGTGCTGGTGCCGGGTGGAGGACCCTTGCCATGCCGACGTGCTGGCCGAGATCATCGGTTGACGTGTAGCCGGTACCGGGTGGTGGACCGCCGGGGCGCGTAGACGCCGCCGATGCTGAAGGACTGCGGTCTCGCCGCCTGGTTGCCGACGTAGAAGGCCACGTCACGGTCGGCGGCGTAGAGCCGGGTGTAGAACCTGTGCCGGAGCCGGTCGGCGGCCTCGGCGTCGGTGAGCTGCGTCAGCCGACGTTGCAGGGCGACGAATTCCCAGTCCCAGAGGGTCTGCCGGTGTCCCCGGCATCGGCGGTCCGCGCACCGGTAGCGGTAGGTGCCGGTGAATCGCGGTGCCTCCAGCGGGCTGGGCCTGGACGACTCCAGCAGGTCGAGCTGGTCGAGGTAGCTGGCGATCTTTCTGCGCTCCTCCGGCGACCAGCCGTCCCGTCGCTTGACCTGGAGGTTCGTGACGTCGGCGACGCGGATCAGGGCGATCGACCGCGCGCGGTGGTCGTCGCGGGCCCGTTCGTTGAGTCGGCACATGGAGTCCTCGACGAGCGGGTCGAGAAGACTGCGTCGGGACTGCCCGCTGGCGAGGTGCCGCTCGGTGGTGATGGTGTCCACGATCGGCCGCCAACTCTCGCGGCGTTGGTCGCGACGCGCCGGCAGCGCGTTGAGGTGGACGATGTCGTACGTGCGGAACCTGCTGTCGGCGGCGAGTTCGCGGAAGTGGATCGGGTAGAGCCGGATCCAACCCGTCCAGGGAGGGGCCAGGCTGAGCGCGCCGACGCAGACCGTCTCGCCGTAGCTGGTGGAGGGGCTGGGTGCCGTCTTCACGGTGATCAGGAGGCGGAGTGTCGCTGGCCGGGTGAGGACCGGCCTCGGGGGCGGCGGCGCGTCGGTGCTCGGCCCCCACAGCGGAAGTTGTTCCAACGGAACCACCACCATCGCTCAATGTGTCCGAGTGGGCACGTGAAGCTACATAGACAGCTTCGCATTCATGTCGACGGGGTGCCACCCCGGATGCCTGCCTGGCCGCCGGTCCGCCGCCGCGCCGATCGCCGGCGGCGCTCGGCCGGCCGGGCGCCGCCCGCGCGGCATGCCGGCCGCTGCCGCCGTGGCGCGCAATTGCCCTCGATGAGGGGAGCCGGCATCGACAAAGATCGTCGCGCATCAATGGAATGAATCGATTGACTTGATATCGACGCCACGTAATGTGTATGGGGGTTCGGCCGTTCCGGGCCGATCGGCGGCAGGAGACTCTGATGGGTGTACGACGACGGCGCAAGCCACGGCCGGCCACGGTGATCGGGCTCGCCGGATCTCTCGTGGTGGGGCTGCTGGCGACCCAGGCGGGCGTCGGCCCGGCCGCGGCTGCCGCCGACGGGCTCACCCTGACCGTCGACGTGTCCGCCGCCCGGCACCGGATCAGCCCCGACATCTACGGCATGAACGGCGGGGACCCCGCGCTCGTCGCCGAACTCGGCACCCCGGTGGCCCGCTGGGGCGGCAACGCGAGCAGCCGCTACAACTTCACGAACCACACCTACAACACGGGCAGCGACTGGTACTTCGAGAACATCGTGGCCGGCCCCGACAACACGGTCGAGGCGTTCGTCCGGCGCAACCGTGACCAGGGGATCAAGCAGGTCGTCACCGTGCCGTTGATCGGCTGGGTGGCGAAGGACTCGCCCTCGTCGCACCCGTTCGCCTGCGGGTTCCCCGCCACCCGCTTTCCGGAGCAGGACTCGTTCGACCAGTGGGACCCCAACTGCGGCAACGGCCGGCACGCCGATGCGAACCTGACCGGCGCGGTCCCCACGGACACCTCGGTCCCGGCCGGCCCTGCGTTCGCGGGCGAGATGGTGTCCCATCTCGTCAACCAGTTCGGCCCGGCGGCCCGGGGCGGCGTGTCGATCTACGAACTCGACAACGAGCCGGTCCTGTGGAACTCCACCCACCGCGACGTGCACCCCGAGCCGGTGAGCTACGACGAACTGGGCGGCAAGGGCACGGCGACCGCCGCAGCGATCAAGGCCGCCGACCCCCGTGCGGCGGTGCTCGGCCCGTCCGGCTGGGGCTACTGCGAGTGGGTGGCCTCCGGGCTGGACGGCTGCGCGCCCGGCGCGGACGCGGCGGCCCACGGCGGGCTCAACCTCTCCCAGTGGTACCTGAAGAACATGAAGGACTTCAGCGACGCCCACGGCGGCCGGCGCTTCCTCGACTACTTCGACCAGCACTACTACCCGCAGATCAGCGGCGGTAAGGACCCGGACTCCAACGCGTTGCGGCTGCGCTCCACCCGGTCGCTGTGGGACCCGACGTACGTCGACGAGTCGTGGATCGGCCCCGGCGGGGTGAACGCCCCGCCGTTGCAGTTCATCCGCCAGATGAAGGCGTGGGTCGCCCAGCACTACCCCGGCACGAAGGTCGCCATCACCGAATACAACTGGGGCGCGCTGGACGACATCAACGGCGCACTCGCCCAGGCCGACGTGCTAGGCATCTTCGGGCGCGAGGGCCTGGACCTGGCCACCATCTGGGGTGAACCGAAACCGACCGACCCCGGCGCGTACGCGTTCCGGATGTACCGGAACTACGACGGCGCCGGCGGCAGGTTCGGCGACGTGAGTGTGTCGGCGGCCAGCAGCGACCAGGGGCAGCTCGCGGTCTACGCCGCGCAACGCTCGTCCGACCGGGCGCTCACCGTCATGGTGGTCAACAAGACGGGCCAGGATCTGACCTCCCGGACCGCGCTCGCCGGATTCCACGGCGGCGACCGGGTGCAGCGGTTCAGCTACGGTCCGGCCGACCTCACCTCGATCGTCCGGGGCGAGGACCTCCGGGTGAACCGGGGCGGCGTCAGCGCGACGTACCCGGCGAACTCGGTGACGTTGCTCGTCCTGCCGCAACGTCGCCACTGACGCCGCGCGCGGACGCGGGCCCGCGCCCTGCGGCGTCGGTGTCCGGCGTCAGTTCCGCCAGGAGCCGGGTGACGTGGTCGCGGATCTGGTCGCGGACCTCGCGGACGACGGCGAGGGGTTGCCCGGCGGGGTCGGTGAGCGGCCAGTCCTCGTAGCGTTTGCCGGGGAAGACGGGGCAGGTGTCGCCGCAGCCCATGGTGACGATGACGTCGCTGGTCCGGGCGGTGTCCCGGTCGAGCAGGGTGGGCTGCTCGGCGGTGATGTCGATGCCGACCTCGCGCATGGCCTCGACGGCGACGGGATTGAGCCCGGCGGCGGGCGCGGAGCCGGCGGAGCGGACCTCGACGCTGTCGCCGGCGAGGTGGCGCAGCCAGCCGGCGGCCATCTGGGACCGGCCGGCGTTGTGGACGCAGACGAACAGCACCGACGGTGGGATGGTCATGGCGGGCCTCTCCGGGGGTGTCAGCTGAGGTTGGGGCTGCGGCGTTCGACGAGCACCACGTCGCGCCACCGGCCGTGGTGGCGGCCGAGGCGTTCGCGGGTGCCGACGGTACGGAAGCCGCAGGCGTGGTGCAGGGCGAGGCTGGCGGTGTTCTCGGGGAAGATCCCGGACTGGACGGTCCAGATGCCGGCCTGTTCGGTGGAGTCGATCAGGCGTCGCAGGAGCAGCCTTCCGACGCCGCGTCCCCGGGTGTCGGGGTGGACGTAGACGGAGTGCTCGACGACTCCGGCGTACACGCACCGGTCGGAGACCGGCGTGCAGGCGACCCAGCCGAGCACGGCGGCGTCGTCGAGCGCGACCCAGCGGTGTGCGGGCGGGCGGGTGGCGGTGAACCGGGCCCAGGTGGGCGGTTCGGTCTCGAAGGTGGCGTCACCGGTGGCGATGCCGTGCCGGTAGATGTCGAGCACGGCCCCGGCGTGGTCGTCGGTCATCGGGACGACCTCGGGTGGACGGGAGGCGCTCACGGGGCGGCCGGCTCTGCGGTCGCCGCCGGGGCGGTCGTCGCGTCGTGGTGCCGGACGGTGGGGTACCACCAGGCGGTCGCGGCGACCGCGACGACCACGGCGACCAGCTGCGCGGTGACGAACCCGGCGGCCGAGGCGGGGGCGATGCCGGCGAAGGTGTCGGTGAACATGCGGCCGACGGTGACCGCCGGGTTCGCGAACGAGGTGGAGGCGGTGAACCAGTAGGCGCCGCCGATCCACGCGCCGACCGCCAGTGGCGCGAGGGCGGCACGTCGGGTGTGCGCGAGCGCGGCGATCAGCACCAGCAGGCCGGCGGTGGCGACGATCTCGCTCAACGCCGCTCCCGGGCCGTCGCGCCGGTGGGTGGCGACGGTGACGGCGGGGAGCCCGAACATCAGGTGCGCCAGCACGGTCCCGCCGACCGCGCCGGTCACCTGGGCCACGACGTACGTGCCGAGGTCGCGGGAGGTCAGACCGACGCCGGTGCGGCGGGCCCGCCACCAGTCGGCGATCGACACGACCGGGTTGAGGTGGGCGCCGGAGACCGGGCCGAAGACGAGGATCAACGCGCCGAGGGCGAGCGCGGTGGCGAAGCTGTTCTCCAGCAGTTGCAGCCCCACGTCGTCGGGGGAGAGACGGCTGGCGGCGATCCCGGAGCCGACCACGGCGGTGACCAGCAGGCCGGTGCCGACCAGTTCCGCCGAGGCCCGGCGGGCCACCGCCCCCGGCCGGTCGGCGGTCACCGGGGGGACCCGGTCGCGGTGGCGAGGGCCGAGACGTCGAGGAGCCGGGACAGGGCGGCGAGGCGGGCCGGGACGATCCAGTAGTAGACCCAGGTGCCCCGCCGCTGGCAGTCGATCAGCCCGGCCTCGCGCAGCACCTTCAGGTGGTGGGAGATGGTCGGGCCGGTGAGGGCGAACGCCCCGGTCAGCTCGCACACGCACACCTCGCCGCCGGAGCGGGCCGCGATCAGTGACAGCAGCCGCAGGCGTACCGGGTCGCCGAGGGCCTTGAACCCGCGGGCCAGCCCGGCGGCGTCGTCGTCGGTCAGGGACTCGGTGACCATCGGGGTGCAGCAGGCCGACGGGTCGGCGGGGACCGGCACCTCTTGTCTAGACACTGGTCTAGTTTGACAACCATCTAGACAGAGTGCAACCTCTGCCTAGACAGTCATCTAAACAGCCGGAGGTACGCCGAATGTCCCGCGTCCAACTCGCCCTGCGCGTCGCCGACCTGGAAGCGTCGATCGCGTTCTACGCGAAGCTGTTCGGCACCGAGCCGGCCAAGCGGCGGCCCGGCTACGCCAACTTCGCCGTCGCCGAGCCCCCGCTGAAGCTGGTGCTGATCGAGGGCGACCCGGGTCGGCCCACCGCGATCGACCACCTCGGCGTCGAGGTGTTCGACGGCGCGCAGGTCACCGCCGCCACCGACCGGCTCGCCGGGGCCGGTCTGTTCACCCTCACCGAGAACGACACCTCCTGCTGCTACGCCGTGCAGGACAAGGTCTGGGTTCGCGCCCCCGGCGAGGAGCGCTGGGAGGTGTACGTGGTCAAGGGTGACTCCGACGCGTACGGCGACTCCGCCCCGGCCGACCGGCCCGTCGGTCAGCGACCCGCCGCCGTCGGCCCGGGCGAGGGGGCCGGCTGCTGCCCGTGACGGGGTCCGACGCCCGTCGACGCCCCGCCCGCCGCTGACGGAAAAGGGGGCGTGACCGGCGCCACCGATCACGATTACGCATAGGTGGTTGACAATTGGTGGTTGCCTCCGCCGATTCCGACGCCTACGCTTCAGGACAGCATTCCGTGACCACGGGCAGCAGCGTGTGCACGGGCGGCGGGAGTTCCCGGTGGCAGGGAACGGACCCGACCGCCCGACACGTGGACCCTGCCGCCGTCGGTCGCGGCATCTTCCCCAGGAACCCGCCAACGGTCGAACCGCCGGGAGCGCGTCACGCCTCCCGGCGGGTCGAACCATGTTCGTACGGCGGGTTCACTGTCGCACCCCCGGGACGACTGTCCAGCGGACATGGCTGTGGGCGGCATGCGAAAGGACAGGTACGTGAAACCAGCCCTCTCCGTCGCGCGAAGGTCGCTGCTGGCAGGTGCGCTGCTCGTCGCCGCCGCCGCGCCGGCCGTGATCGCCCACCCGCTGTCGGCCTCGGCCGCCGTCCAGGAGACGTACTACGTCGCGCCGGACGGCAGTGACAGCAACCCGGGCACCCTCCAGTCCCCGTTCCGGACGCTGCAACGGGCGCGGGACGTGGTGCGCACTGTGAACGCGAACATGACCGGGGACATCCAGGTCTACCTGCGGGGCGGCCGGTATCCGGTGAGCGGCACCATCGAGTTCGGCGCGGCCGACTCCGGCAGCAACGGGTACCGGGTCAGCTACGCCGCCTATCCCGACGAGACCCCGGTGCTCGACGGCGGCGTGCCGGTCACCGGGTGGACCCAGCACAGCGGGAACATCTGGAAGGCCCCGCTGGACCGGGCCAACAAGCTGCGCGCGCTCTACGTCAACGACAAGCGGGCCTTCATGGCGTCGAAGACGATCGGCTCGGCGGGCTGCTACGGGACGTACACCGTGACCGCCGGGCAGGCGGCGTGGGCCTGGGAGTCGGGCTCGCAGTGCGACGGCGCGAAGTACAACCTCAACGACTTCCCGGCCGTCGCCCGCAACGCCGACGACATCGAGATCGAGACGGCGACCACCTGGACCACCGCCATCGTCGGCGTACGCCAGGTCACCACAAGTTCCGACGGCGCGAACCGGGTGGCGCTGTTCCAGCAGCCGGGCGCCGCCATCGCCCAGGGCGCGTTCAACGGCAACGCCCAGAGCGGCGGCAGCCACAAGCTGATGAACGCCTACGAGTTCCTGGACGCACCGGGTGAGTTCTTCTTCGACAAGGGCAGCAAGACCCTCTACTACTACAAGAGCAGCGCCGAGAACATGGCGACCGCGTCGGTCTTCGCGCCGAACAACGTGACCACCCTGCTTCGGGTCGCCGGCACCTCGACGGGCAGCCACGCCCGCAACATCACGTTCGCCGGGCTCACCGTGCAGCACTCCGACTGGAACCTGTTCACCGTCGCCGGTTCCTCGTTCAAGCAGGCGCAGCAGGGCAACCTCGGGGCTCAGGCGTACGCGAAGCGGAACTTCCACGACTACTACTACCGCAACGTGGACGTCACCCCCGGCATGATCCAGGTGGAGAACGCCGACGGCATCCAGCTGAACCGCAACCGCATCCAGCACAGCGGCGCCGACGGCGTCAACATGGTCAACGACGTGCAGAACAGCCAGTTGACCGGGAACTTCACCAACGACATCGCGGGTTCCGCGATCACCGTCGGCCACCCGCAGCACGTCTACATCGGCGACGGCACGTCGACCAACCGGGAGAAGTGGCTGCCGCAGGTCGAGGGGCTGCCGAAGAACATCGACATCAGGAACAACTACCTGTACGACAGCGCGGTGCTGTTCAACGGGCACAGCCCCGTCTCGGCGTACTTCGTGGACACCCTGACGATCCAGCGCAACCGGATCGAGAAGTCGCCGTGGTCGGGCATCACGCTCGGCTGGGGCTGGTGGAACTTCGACGGGTCATCGGGCTCGATCGCGCCGAACCGGCCCACCACGACGGCCCGCAACAACACCATCAGCTACAACCACATCATCGACACGGTGCAGCGGCTCAGCGACACCGCGCCCATCTACACGCTGGGCGCGCAGCCGGGGACGACGATCACCAACAACTACCTCCAGGGTGTGCCGTCCGGGCACAAGTACGGCCTGCACCCGGACGAGGGGTCGGCGTACATCACGTTCCGGGACAACGTGCTCAGCGTGGACAAGAACATCACCTGGATGATCAACTCCGACGACTTCGGGCGCAAGCACGACCTGAGCATCACCCAGATCTACGGCCCGATCAACAAGGTGTCGAACAAGAACCTGCCGAACAGCACGGTCAACGACATCCTGGTCTCGTCCGACTACGTCTGGCCGGCGTCGGCGTACGGCATCGCCGCCGCCTCGGGGCTGGAGGACGCGTACCGGGACATCGTCCCGGCGGCCAACCTGTCGCTGCCGAACTACGTGCTGCCGGCCAGCACCTTCGTCACCAGCGCCGCGGCGACCATCCCGATCCGCAGCACCGGCGACGCGTCCCGGACGGTCTGGCTGGCCCCCGCCGGCACGACCACCTTCACCGCCGGCCCGACGATGACCCGGGCGGCGGGCACCGCCACCTCCATCGCGGTGCCGACGAACCAGGGGGAGTACCGGCTGTTCGTGGTGGACGCCCAGGGCAACCGGTCGGCCGAGTCCGGCTCGCTGGTCCGCCAGCAGGGCACCGGCAGCGGCCAGCAGGGTGGCCGGCTGGTGGGCGGGCAGTCCGGCCGCTGTGTCGATGTGCCCAACGCCAGCACCACCAACGGCACCCAGGTGCAGTTGTGGGACTGCACGGGCGGCACCGGGCAGCAGTGGACGTACACCAGCGGCAGGCAGTTGACCGCGTACGGCAGCAAGTGCCTGGACGCGAGCGGCGCGGGTACGACGAACGGCACCACGGTCATCATCTGGGACTGCCACGGCGGCGCCAACCAGCAGTGGAACCTCAACGCCAACGGCACCCTGACCAACGCCCAGTCGGGGCTCTGCCTCGACGCGAACGGCGCGGCCACCGCCAACGGCACGAAGATCATTCTCTGGTCCTGCAACGGCGGGCCGAACCAGCAGTGGAGCCTGCGCAACTGACCGGCGTCCCCGGGGCCGGGCCGGCCCGGCCCCGGGGAACCACTGCGTGACCTGCGGTCCGTCGCCGTGGGTAGGCGACCCCGGGTCGCAACCCGCCCGACACAGCATTGACATATTTCACTATTCGACCTAGGGTCTTGCCGAATCGATTCGACGTCCGGTGCCACGGCACCGGGCCTCGCCGGGTGGCGTTCGGGCACGACGTGGACCACCCGTCGATTCGACGACCAGCCGGTTCCGCCCGGGCAGCGGGACCGCACAAGGCTGGCAGCTGCGGCGACGGGCCGGTCGGCGTCGTACGCGTACCGCGCGTCTCCTGGCGGGCCGTCCTTGGCGGGTGCGGTCAGCGGGAGCACGGCGGGCGCGACACGTCGGAACCGTCGTGGACCCCGTACCCCGAAGCAGTCATGCCGAGTGGCAGGAGCCCCATCATGACCAGGCGCAGATCCATCCTCGGTTCCCTCACGGCGGCGGCGGCCCTCGTCGTGACCGTGGGCGCGACGACCCTCGCCGGCGGCCCCGGCACCACCGCCGCGGCGGCCGGTGTCTCGGCGGCCGCCGCGACCGCCGGGTGCGGCAAGGCACCCACGTTGACCAGCGGTCAGCGGACCATCCAGAGCAGCGGCCAGAACCGCAGCTTCATCCTCCGGATCCCCGACAACTACGACCGCAACCACCAGTACCGGCTCATCTTCGGCTTCCACTGGAACGGCGGCACCGCCAACGACGTGGACGGGGGCGGGTCGGACGGGGCCGCCTGGTCCTACTACGGGCTGCGCCAGCAGGCGAACAACAGCACGATCTTCGTGGCCCCCCAGGGCAACGGCAACGGCTGGGCCAACCCCGGCGGCCAGGACGTCACCTTCGTCGACGACATGGTCCGGCTGATCGAGAACGACCTGTGCGTCGACACCACGCAGCTGTTCGCGCTGGGCTTCAGCTACGGCGGCGGGATGAGCTACTCGCTGGCCTGCTCCCGGGCGAACGTCTTCCGGGCCGTCGCGGTCTACTCCGGCGGGCAGCTCAGCGGGTGCAGCGGCGGCAGCCAGCCGATCGCCTACATGGGCATCCACGGCATCGGGGACCCGGTGCTCAACGTCTCGGCCGGCCGGTCCCTGCGGGACACCTTCGTGCGCAACAACGGGTGTACGGCGCAGAGCCCGCCCGAGCCGCGCGCCGGCAGCCTGACCCACATCACCACCACCTACTCCGGCTGCCGCTCCGGCTACCCGGTCGTGTGGGCCGCGTTCGACGGCGGGCACACCCCGGGCCCGGTCGACGGTGGCGGGGACAGCGGCGTGCGGACCTGGACCAAGGGCGAGGTGTGGCGGTTCTTCACCCAGTTCGGCAGCGCCGACCCGACGCCGAGCCCGACGGTCTCGCCGACCGGCAACCCGACCACCCCGCCCCCGGGCGGCACGGGCGCGCTGCGCAACTCGTCCGCCGGGCGCTGCCTGGACGTCAACGGCGGCACGCAGACCAACGGTTCGGCGGCGATCATCTGGGACTGCCACGGGCAGGCCAACCAGAGCTGGACCTCGACGGCTGCCCAGGAGCTGCGGGTGTTCGGCGGCAAGTGCCTGGACGTCAACGGCGCGGCGACCGCCAACGGCAGCTCGGTGATCATCTGGGACTGCAACGGGCAGGCCAACCAGCGGTGGCGGTTCAACGCCGACGGCACGATCACCGCCGTCGGCTCGGGCCGCTGCCTGGACGTGGTGGGCAGCGGTACGGCCAACGGCACGCGTACCCAGATCTGGGACTGCAACGGGGCCGCCGGCCAGCGGTGGAGCCGGAGCTGATCCGGGCGGACGTCACCGGAGGACACCGGTAGGACCAAGTCGCCCCGGCGGGATCTCGCATTGATGCGACTCAATGCATAGGGTCACTGTTGTACGAGGTGGGTCGATGCCGACCCGCCGGGGCGACGCCGCCTCCAGCGTGCAGAAATCGACGTTTGTCTGGGGAGAGAACAGAACATGAACGAACAACAGGACAGTCGGCTGTGGGCCCGATGGCGGCGGGCGGCCCGCACCGCCGTCACCGCGGCGGCGGTCTCGCTCGGGGTCGCCACCCTCGCGGTCGGTTTCTCGGCGGGTGCGGCCGTCGCGGGCGTCGGCGTCACCGGGCAGGGCGCATCCGGCGCCGCGCTCGCCGCCGCCTCGGTCTCCCGGATCACCACGGGTGACCTGCACACCTGTGCGATCCGCACCGACGGCACGCTGTGGTGCTGGGGGGACAACTACGGCGGCAAGCTCGGTGACGGCACCACCACCAACCGCACCACCCCGGTGCAGGTCGGCACCGCCACCACCTGGTCGAAGGTCGACGCCGGCACCAGCAACACCTGCGCGATCCGCACCGACGGCACGCTGTGGTGCTGGGGCGGCAACTACAACGGGCAGCTCGGTGACGGCACCACCACCAGCCGGAGCACCCCGGTGCAGGTCGGCACCGCCACCACCTGGGCCAGCGTCAGCGCGGGCGCCAACCACACCTGTGGCGTCCAGACCACCGGCACGCTGTGGTGCTGGGGCCTGAACCGCAACGCGCAGCTCGGCGTCGGCACGTCCCCCTCCCGGGCGACCAGCCCGGTGCAGGTGGGCACGGAGACCACCTGGACGAGCGTGACCACCGGGTACGCGCACAGCTGCGGTGTGCGTACCGGCGGCACCCTGTGGTGCTGGGGCGACAGCACCGACGGGCAGCTCGGCGTCGGCATCCTCGGCTACCGGGCCACCCCGGCGCAGGTGGGCACCGCGACCTCGTGGGCCGGCGTGACGGCCGGGCACGCGCACACCTGCGCGAACCGCACCGACGGGACGCTGTGGTGCTGGGGCGAGAACGGGTACGGCCAGGTCGGCGCCGGCACCGGCGTGCAGACCAGCCCGGTGCAGGTCGGCACCGCGACCACCTGGACCAAGGTGGACGCGAGCGTGGACTCGTCGTGCGCGCTGCGTACCGACGGGAGCCTGTGGTGCTGGGGCAACAACGGGTTCGGGCAGTTGGGCGACGGCACCACCACCCACCGGTCCGCCCCGCTGCGCGTCGGCACCCTGACCACCTGGACGCAGAACCTGGCCGTCAGCTACCACAGCTGCGGCGTGCGTACCGACGGGAGCCTGTGGTGCTGGGGCAACAACATGTCCGGGCAGCTGGGTGACGGCACCACCACCCACCGCTCGACCCCGGCGCAGCTGGTCCTGCCGGGCTGAGCCGTACGCGCCACGCCGCCGACCCGCGCCGCCGCCGATCCGGCGACGGCCGGGTCGGCGGTGTGCCCGCCGCCCGCCGGTGCGGATCTCCGCCGGCACATTCGTCTGATCTTTACAGAAGTCTTCCGCCGGACGTTGTCGTCGTAAGGCGCGTTGATCGGCTCTTTCGCTCCACTGGTGACGTTGACCGCCGCGCGTTACGGTACCTAACATGTGACGTCTGATCATCGATGATCAACGATGTCAGGGCTGCGCGGGTCACGGGCAGCGCCCCGTCCCGCGCCGCAGAGCTTCGGGGCCGGTAACCGGCTGGGGAGGCGAGTCAGATGTTCAGTTCGACAAGTCGTCGGCGGAGTGTGGGCGGCGGCGGAGCGCCGCGCGGACCGTGGCACAGCGGGTGGCGTCCCCGCCGGTGGGCCGCGTCGGTGCTGGGGGCGACGGTCGCGGCGGCGGCCGTGCTCACCGGGTTCGCCTCGCCCGCCCAGGCGGCGACCGCCATCACGATCAACGGTGGGTCCGGTGGACGGGCGCTGGACGGCATCGGCGCGGTCAGTGGCGGCGGCGGCAACAGCCGCCTGCTTGTCGACTACCCGGAGCCGCAGCGCAGTGACATCCTGGACTACCTGTTCAAGCCGGGCTACGGCGCGGCGATGCAGCTGATGAAGGTGGAGATCGGCGGCGACACCAACTCCACGTCCGGCGCCGAGCCCAGCCACGAACACACCCGGGGCAGCATCAACTGCAACCGGGGCTACGAGTGGTGGCTGATGGAGCAGGCCCGTACCCGTAACCCCAACATCGCCCTGGTCGGCCTGGCCTGGGGCGCGCCGGGCTGGATCGGCAACGGCAACTTCTGGTCCACCGACTCGATCGACTACCTGGTGGCCTGGCTGGACTGCGCGGGCACCCACGGGCTGACCATCAACTACCTCGGCGGGTGGAACGAGAAGGGCTACAACACCACCTGGTACAAGAACCTGCGCTCCACCCTCAACTCCCGGGGCTACAGCAACGTCAAGATCGTCGCCTCGGACGACTTCGGTTGGGGCGCCGCCGACGACTCGCTGCGCGACCCGGCCTTCGGCAACGCCGTACAGGTCTTCGGCAGCCACTACGTCTGCGGCTACCGCAGCGCCCAGACCAGCTGCCCCAGCTCCAGCAACGCGGTGTCCACCGGCAAGTCGCTGTGGGCCAGCGAGAACGGCTCCGACGACTACAACGCCGGCGCGCAGGCGCTCGCCCGGGGCATCAACCGGGGCTACCTCGACGGCAAGATGACCGGGTACATCAACTGGCCGGTCATCGCCGCCATCACCCCCAACATCCCTTGGGCGACCACCGGCGTGGCGGTGGCCCAGCAGCCGTGGTCCGGGGCCTACTCGATCGGCAAGAACGCCTGGGTGATGGCGCAGACCACCCAGTTCACCGCTCCGGGCTGGCGCTACCTCGACGCGTCGAGCGGGTATATCGGCGGCAACCGCAACAACGGCAGCTACGTCTCGCTGAAGTCCACCAACAACAGTGACTACAGCACCATCATCGAGACGATGGACGCCGGTGCGGCGCAGACCCTCGACTTCACCGTCACCGGCGGCCTGTCCACCGGCACGGTACGGGTCTGGTCGACGAACGTACGCTCCAACAACACCGCCGACCACTTCGTGCGGGGCGGCGACATCACCCCGAACGGCGGGCGCTTCTCGCTCACCGTCCAGCCCGGTTACGTCTACAGCATCACCACCACCAGCGGGCAGGGCAAGGGCACGGCGGTCAGCCCGGCGCAGGGCAACCTGAAGCTGCCGTACGCCGACACCTTCGACTCGTACGCCACCGGCCGTGAGGCGCGGTACCTGATGGACCAGCAGGGCTCGTTCGAGATCGTCGGGTGCGCCGCCGGCCGCAGCGGGCAGTGCGTACGGCAGATGTCCGAGCAGGCCCCGATCTACTGGACC
The DNA here is from genome assembly GCF_015354745.1 of Micromonospora sp. S-DT3-3-22. Lineage (NCBI taxonomy): Bacteria > Bacillati > Actinomycetota > Actinomycetes > Micromonosporales > Micromonosporaceae > Micromonospora > Micromonospora sp. S-DT3-3-22. The sequence continues at coordinate 21,986 of NZ_JACGMO010000067.1, read as the reverse complement.
TCCGGCCAGGCCGAGCCGTACACCCTGCTGGGCGACCTGACCTGGCGCAACTACACGGTCTCCTCCGACGTGCTGCTGGAGAAGTCCGGCTACGCGCAGCTCATCGGGCGCGGCAACACCTACAACCACCAGGGCCCGCAGAACATGAACGGGTACTACTTCCGGGTCACCGACGGCGGGGCCTGGTCGATCCGCAGCAACAACACCAGCGGCAACTGGCGCACCCTGGCCAGCGGCAACACCTCGGCGCTGGGCACCGGACGGTGGCACAACCTGGCGTTGACGCTCAACGGCAGCACGCTCACCGCCGCCATCGACGGCACCACCGTCGGCACGGCCACCGACTCGACCTGGGTCGCCGGCCAGATCGGATACGGCACCGGCCAGGGCGTCACCGCCCAGTTCGACAACCTCTCGGTGACCGCCGTCGGCTCCCCGGGCACCCCGACGGGTGAGATCCGGGGCGCGGGCTCGAACCGGTGCCTGGACGTCAACGGGGCCAGCCAGACCGACGGCGCGGTGGTGCAGATCTGGGACTGCAACGGCGGCGTCAACCAGCGGTGGTCGCCCACCTCGACCAACCAGCTCACCGTCTACGGCAACAAGTGCCTGGACGTGGCGAGCGCCGCGTCGGGCACCCGGGCCCGGATCTGGAGCTGCACCGGCGGCACCAACCAGCAGTGGCGGCTCAACGCCGACGGCACCATCGTCGGGGTCGCCTCGGGGCTGTGCCTGGACATCAACGGCGGGGCCACCGCCAACGGTTCCGCCGTCCAGCTCTGGACCTGCAACGGCGGCAGCAACCAGCAGTGGATACGCGGCTGAGCGGTGACGACGACACGGCGGGCGGTCCCGGTGCCACCGGGGCCGCCCGCCGCTCGCGATGCGCTCAGGAACTGGTCGGGGTCAGGCCGTTCGACAACTGACCGTCGGCCAGGTCCAGTTTCCGTTCGCCATGATGGTGATGCCGAAGTTGTTGCCGTTGCCGTTCGGCCTGGCGGTGACGGTGCCGCTCGTGCCGCTGACCGAGGCGTTCCAGCTGTTCTGGATGCTCTGGCCGCCGTTCAGCCCGAGGCTGACCACCCAGTTGCTGGTGCCGCTGACCGCGACGTTCAGGTTGAACCGGTCACCCCACTGCTCGGCGGCCGAGAGCACCGCGGTGCAGTTGCCGCCGGAGGGCGGGGTGGTGGTCGGGTTGGCGGTCGGCCCGCTGGTCGGGTTGCCGCCGCTGCCCTCGCGGACGGTGATGTCGGAGCTGCCCTGGCTCTGGTAACCCTCGGTCGCCATGATCTGGTAGCTGTGGTTGGTGCCAAGGTTCAGGCCGGCGCGGGCCCAGGCGTCGAAGTGGTTGGCGGTGGTGATGGTGCCGCTGCTGCGCTTCTGCTGCCGGACGCTCCAGTACTGGTAGAACGTCTGGTTGCCGTCGATCGACGGGGCGTTGACCCGCAGGCTGCGCAGGATGTCGTAGGTGCCGCCGTCGGTGGTCACCGTGCCCATCCGGGTGGCGCCGCTGCTCGGGTTGTAGCTGCCGAAGTTCTCCACCACGTAGTACTCGATGAGCGGGTTGCGGGTCCAGCCGTACAGGGCGAGGTAGGTGTTGTTGTTTCCCGGGTTGTAGCTGCCCGAGTAGCTGACCGTCCGCCGGGTGCCGGTGGCCCAGCCCTTGCCGCCGACCCAGTTGTTGGTGCTCCGGTCCCAGCTGCTGCTGTAGCGGCCGTCGGCACGCAGCGTCATGCTGGCGTTGCCGCTGTCCTTCCAGAACGAGAAGAAGTAGCCGTTGTGCGTGCCGGTGAGGTTGGAGGTGAGGGTCCGGTCGTTCTCGGCGTACGCGTTGGGCGAGGCGATGAACGTGCCGGTGACGGCGAGCGCCGCGGCGCACGCGGCGCTGAGCAGCAGCCGCAGGCGACCGCTCCTTCGCGGTCGGGTCGAGGTGTCGCTCATGTACGTGTTCCTCCTCGTGACAGCTGGCGGACGCCAGCGACGCGGTACGACCCGGTGGACTGTCCGTGGCCAGGTGCGGCAGCCGGTCATTCGGTGTGTGCCACCACGCGGTGGTGGGCCGGTCGTCCAGCAGAACCGGGGGGACGGGTCGCGGTGGGTGGTGTCGACAGCATCGAGTGCCGTCGATGGCGACGGTAGGGTGTCGATGCTCCGCCTGTCAACAAGTTTCGGAAATCTTCCCGAAACATCGCCTTGAGCAGCGGTTGGATGCGGGGCGGATTTCGACGGGTTGACGTCGGCTGTCACCGAGATGGGCCCGCGAGGGGCATGTGTTAAATCGGCCGCAAGGGGGCCGCCTCCCCTGTATACCCGAAACTTTCGAGAATCGCCAGCCGGGCTGATCGACAGGCTCTGAAACGGGACCGCCCGCCCACCGGCCCGGGGTCGCGGGCGGTGGACGGGCGGGTGGAGCGTCGGTCGCTCAGATCACCATCGACGGCAGGGGCCACCGGCGCAGCCGGTGCGGCAGCCACACCAGCAGCTCGCCGATCTTCGTGACCAGACCCTCCGCGCCGAAGTCACGGGCGATGGCGAGGTCGACCTCCGTGACGGCGGCGCCGTCCAGCAACTGGTCGAGCACCGCCAGGTAGGCCGGATCGTCGATGGTCAACAGGTTCAACCGACCGGAGCGGCGGTCCCGCACCTGGACGAACCCCGGCCCCCGACGGTAGGTGCACTTGTCGAAGTAGAAACCCCTGACCCAGGCATCGAGCTGCCCGGCCGGGTCACCCTCGCCCCCCGGCGGAGGGAGCAGCTCGACCGGCGCCCGCAGGTGGCTGTACGGAAGCCACTCGTCGGCCTCCACGCCGGGCAGCCGCAGCCGCCAGTCGACGGCGATGCCGTGGCTGGTCAGCTCCCGGACCAGCACCAGGCGGCGGACCGTGTCGACGGCCGTCGCGTCGTTGCCGGTGACCGTCAGGTCCACCGCGTCGGGCAGGTCGACCCGGCGGACCCCCTCGGAACGCCAGCGGGCGACCGCGTCGGCGGCCGGCTCGCTCAGCTCGGCCGGACCGAGGGTCATGCCGGGGATGGACAGGACTGCCGGGTCGTGGTCCCGGGCGAGACCGACCAGGATGGGCCGCAGACCGGCGTCGGTGGTGGACACGTTCCCTCCCCTCAGACCGCGGTGAGCACGGCCGGCGCGCCCGCCTCGGCGGCGGCCCTGGTCTCCGCGGCTTCGCGTTCCAGGTGCAGGTGGTCGATGCGCAGCAGATCCTGGTTCATCGCCTGCGGGGCGATCTGGATGAACTGCCCGGCGTCCTCGTAGACCAGGCCGAGATCGCGCCAGCGCTGCAACAACGCCACCAGGACCGGCTCGTCGACCGACAGCCGTCGGCTCAGCGCGGCGATGCTGTGCGGCTGGTCGAGCTGCCGGAAGACGGCCAGTTCGACGGGGTCGGTCAGCCGCAGCACGTGCCAGTCGAAGTGCTTGCGCCGGCTGACCAGCACGATCTCGTCGCCGAGGTCGTGGTGGGTGAGCCGGCTGCGGGCGTACTCGTGCTGCCACTGCGTGACCGCCCGGTCCAGCCGGTCGGCCGTCTCGCCGTCGATGCCCTGCGGCGGGACGTCGAACAGGTACGCCAGGTCCATCAGCTCCGACTCGGGCAGGTCGTAGATCAGCCGGTACTGCGCCGCCGGCCGCAGATCGGTGAAACCCAGCTCGGGACGGACGAAGAACGGGCTGAACCGTTCGATGGCGATGCGGGTGCTGCCGTCGGCCGGGCACAGGTGGTGCAGCGCCGGCATCTGCTCGATGACCGGCAGGTAGTCGGCGTCGGTTTCGCCCGGGAACCCGTACAGGTAGTTCCAGGCGATGGTGATCCCGCTGGTCTCGGCGTCGCGCAGCATCCGGATGTTGAGGCAGCCGCTGACCCCCTTGTCCATCAGCTTGAGCACCCGGCTGCTCAGGCTCTCGATGCCGGGCTGCACGCTGACCAGGCCGGCGTCGGCCAGGGCCTGCACCTGCGGGCCCTTCATGTTCGACTTGATCTCGTACTGCAACCGCAGGTCGTAGTCGGACTCGGTGAGCCGGGGCAGCAGCGACGTCACGTAGCTCATGTCCAGGATGTTGTCCACGACGAACATGTCCAGCACCTGGTGCCGCTCGACCAGCTCGATGATCTCGTCGTAGAACCGGCCCGGGTGCTTGCTGCGGAACTGCATGAACGACCCGTTGAGGCCGCAGAACGTGCAGTGGTGCTTCTCGCCCCACCAGCAGCCCCGCGCGCCCTCGACGACCAGCCGGGGCTCGACCCAGTTGCGGGCCCGGGAGGCGGCCAGCCGCTCGAAGTAGCCCCCGTAGTCCGGGGCGACGATCTCGGCCGGCGGCAGCGGCTTGCTGCTCATCGGGTTCGCCACCGACCGGCCGTCGGCGTCGGCCCAGCACAACCCCTCGATGCCGGCCAGCGCGTCCGTCGGCAGCGTCGCGCCGGCCGCCGGCAGCGCCGGCACCGCGCCGGCCGCCGGCAGGGTCGCGTCGATCGCGGCGAGCAGCCGGGGGAACACCGCCTCGCCCTCGCCACGGACCACGTAGTCGACGAACGAGAAGTTGCGGTGGATCGCGGCGCCCTGCTCGCCGTCGCAGTTCGCGCCGCCCATCACCGTACGGATGCCGGGGGCCCGCTTCTTGACCGCCCGGGCGGTGGCGAGCGCGGCGGCGTTCTGCTGGAACGTGGAGGTGAAGCCGACCACGTCGGGTTCCCGGGCGACGATCCGGTCGGCCAGCTCGGCGACGAACTCCGGCGCCAACCGGTGCAACTCCAGGTTCAGCGCGAGTTCCCGCTCCGTCATCTGGGTCCGGACGCGGTCGGTGAACTCTTTCACGCGCCATTGCGGATCGTCGTACAGGGCGGAGGAGAAGACCCAGTCGCCGCAGCCGGCAAAATAGGTGAACAGTGAGTAGTAGTAATAGTCGCTCAGCCCGAACTCCGTCCGGTCGACCACCCAGTCGACGAAGTCGAGATTCGCGTGGACGGCCTCCACCTCGGCATCCGGCAATTTCTGGCGGACACTGTTGGTGAGGATTCCAATCGCCAACGAGGGGACGTCGATGGAAGTCCAGGGCGTATTGACCAGCAGAACCCGCACGTGAACTCTCCTTTCTCGTGATGGCCGGGCCGGATGACGGGATACGGGGCGCGGGCCACCTGCCTGGGCGGATGGCCCGCACCCCGTACGGCCGCTAGAAGCTGACCTTGACCGTGACCGTGACCGTGACGTTCGAGGCCCGAAGCTGGTCGCGGTTGCCGTTGATCGGGTCGTTCTCGACAACGTTCTTGCGCATGTCGTTCACCTCCTCTCCGGATCGCAGGGACCGGGTCACGTGCCGGGGTCAGCCCACCGGGCGCGCCATCGCGAGCGCGACCGGGGTGCCTTCGTCCTGCACGCCGTCGAAGTGCCGCTGCATGAACAGCAGCACGGTCTGCATCAGAGCCAGGTGGCTCTGCGCGTCGAAGTCCTCGTGTCCGGCCCGCCGCCGGACCACCTGGTGCGGGATGCGGCGCTCGGCCAGCAGCCGCGCGTAGTGCTCCACGGGCGCCGGCGGGCACTGCACGTCACCGGTGGAGACGGCCAGCAGCACCGGCGCCCGGACCCGGTCGACGTAGGTGACCGGCGAGGACCGGGCGTAGCGCTGCGGCACCTCGTCCGGGGTCCCGCCGAACAGCAGCACGTCCAGCGCCCGGACCGCCGGGGTGGCCGCCTCGAACGCGGCGACGTAGTCGGCCACCGGGCTGATCGCGATCCCGAGCCGCCACAGCTCCGGCTGCCGACCGAGCGCGAGCAGGGTCAGGTAGCCGCCCCACGAGGTGCCCCACAGCGCGGTGCGCCGGTCCTCGACGACCCCCTCGGCGACCAGGTGGGCGCGCACGGCGGCGAGGTCCTCCAACTGGGTGAGACCGACCCCGGCGGAGAAGTCGTTGCGCCAGGCCGCGCCGTACCCGCTGGAGCCCCGGTAGTTGACCCGGACCACGGCGCACCCGGTGCTGACCAGGATCTCGACCAGCGGGTCGTAGGCGTCGCGGGCGTGCTGGAAGGGTCCGCCGTGGACCAGGAAGACGGCCGGCCGGGGGCCTTCCCGGTCGGCCGGGAGGGCCACCAGGGCGGGGATCGGGCCGCCCGGTCCGGGCACCCGGATCTCCTCGCGGCGGTAGTCCGCCGGTGCCGCGACGGCGTCCGGCCCACCCGCGTCGGTCCGACCGCCGGGGTGCTCCGGCAGCTCCACCCCCCGCACGGAGCGCAGTTGCGGCGGGGTCACCGAGTCGGTCCACACGTACGCGACGTCACCGTCCGGCCAGACCGCGGCGTCCAGGACGCTGCCCGGCGGGGTGTCGACCGCCGTCCGGGTGCGGGCGACGAGGTCCACCTCGTGCAACAGGGTGCGGGCGTGCCGGTCCTGCCGGACGAGCAGCCGCCGCCCGTCGGGGAACCAGCCGGCGGTGATCTCGGTGTCGAACCGGCACCACCCGTGCCGGACCACCCCCTCGGCGGCGGTCCAGGTGGCCGGGAGGTAGCCCCCCTCGTCCTCGACCACCAGCAGCAGCCGGGCCGGGTCGACGCCCGGTGCGAAGCCGAGCGCCCACACCCGACGGTCCGGCCCGCCGCCGATGCCGGCCACCCGGGCACCGTCGGCGGTGAACACCGTGACCGCCGGGTCGGTGGCGGCGTCCCCGCCGACCACCAGCAGCCGCCCGGCCGGGTCGAGGTCGACCAGGTAGGCGTAGCCGCCGACGTGGACGCGTTCGCTGACCCGACCGTCGCCGGTACGCAGGAAGACGGTCATCCCGCCGTCGTCGGAGAGGCCGACGGCGGTGGTGCCGTCGGCGGCCATCGCGATGCCGGCGTGCCGGGCGGGCAGCACCGCCGGCAACGCCTCGACCGACCGGTCGGGCCGGTCGAAGTCGCAGGTCCGCCAGGTGCCCACGCCGCCGAGGTCGTCGTCGAACCACCAGATGGTGGCCCCCGCCGGGTCGAGTGCCGCCCGGATCGTGCCGGCCGGCCGGTCGGTCACCTGCCGGGCGGTGCCGGTGGCCCGGTCCCAGGCCAGGATCTCGCAGCGGCCGTCGGCGTCGCCGACGTAGACGGCCCGGTGCGGGGCGTGTTCGGCGACGACCGGCAGCGCCGGGTAGAAGAGCCGGTGGCCGCGACTCATCGGTGGGCCTCCTCGGGGTCGGGGCTGGCCCCGGCGTCGCCGTCGGCGGGGTCGGCGGCGTCCTGGCCGGTGCCGGCCGTCGCGCCGGAGCCGGTGCGGAGTCGGCGCACGACGAGGGTGGTGTACGTGGCCAGCACCGCCAGCGCGGCGGCGAACACCAGGGCGACCGTGGCGGGGCTGTACCAGGCGACAAGCACCCCGGCCAGCAGCGGTGCGGGCGTCTGGAGCACCTCGCCGACGGTGCCCATCACGGTGGCCACCCGACCCTGGAGCGCGTCGGGCGTCAGCGCGATCACCCGGGACTGGAAGATCACCCCGAGCAGCGGGCTGAGCAGGAAGACCAGCCCGAACAGCAGGCCGTAGCTCCAGGTCTGCCGGGCCTGGGACATCGCGACGACCAGGGCGACCATGACCCACGAGGCGAACACGATGACGGTGACCGGCCGGACCCGGCTGAAGATCATCGGGGCGGCCAACGCGCCGGTGAGGCCGCCGACGCTGGCGATGGTGAGGATCAGGCCGATCGACGCGGCCGGTGCGCCCTGCCGGCCGGCGGTCAGGATGGCGTAGTAGACCAGCGCGCCGAAGGTGACGTTGATGCCGGCCGCCCAGATCGTCACGAAGCGCAGGAACGGCTGCCCCCAGACGAACCGCAGCCCCTCCCGCAGGTCGGTACGGAACGAGGTGCGCTGGGCGCGTTCGGGGGTGAGGTCGGTGCGGATGGTGGCTACCAGCACCGCCGCGACCAGGTAGGACACCACGTCCGCCAGGAACGGCAGCCAGCGCGCGAGTTGGTAGAGCGCGCCGCCGAGCAGCGGGCCGGCGATCCGGGCGGCGTGGTTGCGGGCCTCCAGCCGGGCCAGCGCCTTCTGGTCGTCGGCGGGCAGTAGCCGCCGGATCGCGCCGGAACCGGCCGCCTCGTAACCGCTCTGCGCGACCCCCTCGACGAACGCGGCGGCGGCCAGCAGCCCGAGGGTCGGCACGCCGGCCGCGACGGAGACCAGGATCGCGGTCATCGCGCCGGCCGCGACCAGCAGCGAGACGACCATCATGCGTTTGCGCGGCAGCCGGTCGGCCAGCACTCCCGCCACCGGCGCGGCGACGAGTCGACCGGTGAGGGCCAGCGCGCCCACCAGTCCGGCCGCCGCCGGTGACCGGGTCACGGCCAGGGTGACCAGCGGGAGCACGATGCCGGTGGCCTGCGATCCGATCTGGTCGATCGCCCCGGCGATCCAGTAACGGTGGAAATCGCCGCCCCGGTGGGGGTTCTCGCCCGGCTTCACCGCTGCGGTGGGGGTGGCTGTCATAGCCTCGGCCGCACAGTTTCCATGTTTTTCCCAAATCTGTGTGCGAGGTCTGTCGGTAAGAGTTCGCGTGATCCGGGTGACAATTTTGATCCCCAATGGGGGGCGGGGTGTGTTCGAGGCTAACAATGTCGTGTGCGGAAAGCAAGGATTCAAATGCGGCCAGTTATGGCGGTTAATCGGTTGTGGGGATGATGGGCGGCTTGTGCGCCTCTGTCAAAGAATCTGCACTACGCACCGAACCTCCGACCGGCCCGGGTGCCGGTTGTTTTCCATCCAGTGGGATTCGTCGTTAATTAGTGACGCATGACGATGTCACAAGATGCTGCCGTCCTCCCGGTCGACGATTCTGTGAATCCTGTCCCGACCAGGTGACGACGAACGGGTGGACCGGCGCACGGGGTCGCGCCGGTCCACCCTCCTCCGCCAGCCCCCGTCGACCGGGGACCAGGTCCGTCAGCCGAGGATCACGCCCGAGGCGCCGACGCCGGCCAGCCCGGAGAAGATGTCCTCGTAGTACATCCGCCAGGCGCAGACCCGACCGGTGGGCCGGTAGCCGGTGCAGGCGGTCGCCGCGCCGCCGTCGTCGATGGCGGTGTTGGTGCCGGTGGCCCAGACCTGGAGGGTGTTCGCCGGGTTGACGATCTCCACCGGGCCGCCGCTGTCGCCCTGGCCGACCGCGTTGGTGCGGGTGGTGTTCTCCGCCTGCACCTGGCCGCAGACCGTGCCGAAGTCACGCACGTTGATGCACAGGTTCCGGGCCTTGACCTGGATCGAGCACCGGGTCCCCGAGTACGCCCCCGAGGTGCAGACGAAGTTGCCGACCTGGCTGGCCTGCGCGCCGATCACCTGGTTGCTGAACTCGCTGACCACCGCGCCGTTGGCGTCGGTGCTGTTGTTGAAGACCCGACCGCCCGAGCTGCCCGACAGCAGCAGGGTGTCGGTGCCGGCGTTGCGGGTGCCGACGATGCCCATCGACTGCCCGGTCGGGTCGGTCGCGGCGTTGTTGATGTTGCCGCAGTGCGCGGCGGAGAGCATCCGTGCCGCCCCGCCCTGGAAGACCCCGAAGCCGGTCGAGCAGCCGCCACCGGTGGTGGCGTTGCGCCACGCGCCGCCGCCCCACCACGGCGCGGTGTCGTCCCACCGGGTGGCCGGAGCGGCGGAGATCCCGGTCTGGACGGTCACCGGGACGCCGGCCATGCCGGCCGCGCCGAGCAGGCCGTTCTGGGTGCCGACGAGCAGACCGGCGCCGTCGGCCCGCGGCCCGACCGTGGTGAACCGGTCACCGGCCGAACGGCGCAGCTTGGCCGCCGCCACGTCCAGCTCGCGCCGGCTGTACGCGGCGGGCAGCACCTCGGTCGGCACGGTGGCCCGGCTGGTCGCCACCAGGCTGGCCGGTGCCTCGCCCTTCCAGTAGACCTGTAGCTTGCGGGTGGTGGGGTCGGCGACCACACCGGCGAAACCGGACTTCGCGTCGCGCTGCGCGATCTTCGTGATCCGGGCGGCGGCGGTGTTCATCCGCTGCTGGAGTTCGAGCAGTTCCTTCCAGGAGGCGAAGCCGCCCGGCACCGGCGTGCTGTCGATGAACGACCCGGCGGTGGTCGCCTTGCCCCCGGCGGCGGGAGCGGGCGCGGCGGTGGCCGGTACGGTGGCCACCCCGGCGACGAGCATGGTGACGCCGAACGCCGCGGCGGCGGCCCGGCGCAGCAGCCCGGTCGACCGCAGCACGGTCGGTTGTGGACGAGACATACGTACCCCTTCCCCAGGGTTTCTTGGTGCGGGCCTCAACCCGCCCTGGGGACATTGGCAGGTGCCGGGGGTGTCCGGCGGCGCATCCTGGACACCGCCGGACACCCCCGGACAGCGCCGGACGGACGGGGGACGAACGCTGGGCGACGCGGCCCGGCGAAACCGGGCCGACATGGAACTGTCATACATCGGCGGTCGCCTACCCGACGCTGTGCCGCCGGTCCTACCCTCCCCCTGTCGGCAATCCGGGGCGACGGATGGCCGGGGGGTGGAGGCCGCATGTCCGACCAACGGGTACCTTCGGGCGTACCACAGGGGATGAACGGGGCAGCCCGTCCGGCGTCCCCGGTGTCCCTACTGGACACCGGGGTACACACCGTGCAGGAACTGGCCGCCCTGCTGCGTCAGCTCCGCCGCCGGGAGGCCCGGCAACAGGGTGAGACCCCGCTGACCTACCGCCAGTTGGCGGCGAAGACCGGCTGGTCGCGGGGCGTGATCGGGGAGTACTTCGCCGGGAACATCCTGCCCCCGCCGGAGCGCTTCGACACCCTGATCCGACTGCTCGGGGCCAGCCCCGCCGAGCAGGGGGCGTTGGCCACCGCGCGGGACCGGGTCGAGGAGCGCCGCCGGCTCGCCAGCCCGGAACACACCTCCACCGGCCGGGCCGGTCGCGCGGTCGTCCGCTCCCGGGTCGGCGGCGGCCGGGCCGGCACACCGCCGCCCCGGCTCCCGGTGCCGCGCCAACTGCCCCCGGCGCTGCCCGGCTTCGTCGGCCGGGCCGCGCAGCTCGCCCAACTCGACGCCGGCTGTGCCGGCCACGGCACGTCCGGCGGTGGCGAGTCGACCACCACGATGACCCTGTCCGGTACGGCTGGCGTCGGCAAGACGACCCTGGCGGTGCACTGGGCCCACCGGGTCGCCGACCGCTTCCCCGACGGGCAGCTCTACGTCGACCTGCGCGGATTCGACGCCACCGGCGCGGTGGTGACGCCCGCCGAGGCGGTACGGGGTTTCCTGGAAGCCCTGGAGGTGCCGCCCGAACGGGTCCCCACCCACCTGCCCGCGCAGGTGGGGCTCTACCGCAGCCTGCTCGCCGGCCGACGGATGCTGGTGCTGCTGGACAACGCCCGCGACGTCGAGCAGGTACGGCCACTGCTGGCCGGCAGTCCCGGCTGCCTGTTCCTGGTCACCAGTCGCAACCGGCTGGCCGGCCTGATCACCGCCGAGGGCGCCCGGCAGATCGCCGTCGATCTGCTCAGCACCGCCGAGGCGTGGCAACTGCTCGCCCGGCGGCTCGGCCCGGACCGGTTGACCGTCGAACCGCGGGCGGTCGACGAGATGATCGAACGTTGCGTACGGCTGCCGCTGGCGCTGGCCGTGCTCGCCGCGCGCGGGGCGGCGCACCCCACGTTCCCGCTGGCCACCATCGTCGACGAGCTACGCGAGTCGCCGCGCCTGCTGGACTCCTTCGACGGCGGGGACACCGGGACGGACGTGCAGTCGGTCTTCTCCTGGTCGTACCGGAACCTGACGCCTGCGGCGGCGCGACTGTTCCGGCTGCTGGGCTGCCATCCGGGGCCCGACGTCGGGCTGGCCGCGGCGGCGAGCCTGGCCGGCCTGCCCCGCAGCCAGGTGTCCCGGCTGCTGGCCGAGCTGGCCCACGCCCACCTGGTCACCGAGCACGCGCCCGGCCGGTTCGTCGCACACGACCTGCTGCGGGCGTACGCGGGGGAGTTGGCCGAGAACCTCGACCCGGGCGAGGACCGGCGGGCGGCGGTCCGGCGGGGACTGGACCACTACGTGCACACCGCCCACGCGGCGGCGCTGCTGCTGCAACCCGGCCGCGACCCGGTGGCCCTGGCCGACCCGTTGCCCGGGGTGCACCCCGAGGAGCCGACCGACCACGGGCGGGCGCTGGCCTGGTTCACCGCCGAGTACCCGGTGCTGCTGGCGGCGGTCACCCACGCCGGACGGCACGGGTTCGACGGTCACGCCTGGCAACTGGCCTGGAGCCTGGTGGATTTCCTCCAGCGCCGGGGCAACTGGTCGGACCTGGCCGCCGCCCAGCAGAGCGCCCTGGCCGGGGCGCAGCGGGCGGGCGACCGGCCCGGGCAGGCGAACGCCCACCGCGATCTCGCCCGGGTACTCAGCCGGCTGGGCCGGGTGGACGAGGCGGTGGAGCACTACCGGGAGGCGTTGATCCTGTTCGGCGCGCTCGGTGACCACACCGGTCAGGCGCGTACCCACCGGGCGTTCGGGGCGATGCTCGACGGGCTCGGCCGGCACGCCGAGGCGCTGGGGCACGGGCAGCGGGCGTTGGCGCTGTACCGGGCCGCCGGTCACCCGGCGGGGGAGGCCAGCGCCCGTAACGCGGTCGGCTGGGCGCACGCCCAGCTCGGCCAGTACGGGCCGGCGCTGGAGCACTGCGCCCAGGCGTTGGCGCTGCTGCGTCCGACCGGCGACCGGCACGGCGAGGCGAACACCTGGGACAGCCTGGGCTTCATCCACGACCGGCTCGGCCACCACCGGCAGGCGATCCGCTGCTACGGCCAGGCGTTGGCGCTGTACCGGCGGATCGGCGACCGGTACGACGAGGCGGACACCCTGACCCGGCTCGGTGCGACCCGGCACGCGGCGGGCGACCCCGAGGGCGCGGTGCGGACCTGGCGGCGGGCGCTGGACATCCTCGACGGGCTCGGCCACCCGGACGCCGCCCGGGTCCGGGAGCGGCTGGACCGGGCCACGACCGGGACCGTGGCCGAGGACTGACGACCCGGTGGCACCTGGCACCGGCGGCGGAGGCCGGCCGGTGCCAGGTGGCCGGGCGGGCCCGAGGTCAACCCGTGGTGCAGCTCGGCACCGGGACACCGGGGCTGCCGGTGGACGACCCGAGGAACCCGAACGAGGTGCTGACGCCGGCGGCGAGCGAGCCGTTGTAGGCGACGTTGCGGGCGGTGACCGTCGTGCCCTGGCTGGTCACGGTCGCGTTCCAGGCCTGGGTGACCCGCTCGCCGTTGGCGTACGCCCAGGTCACGGTCCAGTTGCTGATCGCCGAGGCACCGGCGGTGACCCGAACCTCGCCCTGGAACCCGCCGGTCCACTGGCTGGTCACGGTGTACGTCGCGGTGCAGCGAGCGGCACCCGGGGGCGGGGTCGTGGTGGGTGGCGGCGGGGTCGTCGTCGGCGGTGGGGTGGTGGGGGGCGGGGTGGTCGGGGTGGGTGACGGGGGCGGGGTGGTGACCGGGCCGCCCCAGCCGGCGGTGGAGTCCAACCAGGCCGCCCGGCGCAGCATCCAGTCCCGCATGGCCTGGACCTGGCCCTGCCAGGTGGACGCGGTCGGGGTGTAGAACGGGCCGACCATCGGCGCGGTCAGGTTGGGCCAGCGCTGGAAGTTGCGCTGCGCGGCGTTGGTCAACGGTGCGGCCAGCGCGTTGATCCGGGTCTGTAGGGCGGTGTCGGCGAGCAGGCCCCGGCGCAGCGTCTGCCAGCGGGACCGGAGCTGGTTGACGAAGGCCGGGTCGCGCACGAGTTGCGGGAACCAGTCGTTGGCCAGCGGCTGCCGGGTCTGCTGGTACTGCCAGCCGGCGATCTGGTCGTTGCCGAAGTAACCACCGACGCCGAAGGTGAGGTCGTAGTCCCACAGCGGGCCGGCGAAGATCTTGGTGTCGCGGTCCTTGTAGAAGTACGCGCTGCGGATGTAGGAGTCCATCTCCCGGCTGAGCTCGTTGAGGACCATCTGGTCCACGAACGAGTCGACGTCGATGTACTTCCGGTAGCCGGTGACCGGGTCGGCGGAGTTCGCCGCCCGCAGCACGTCGTGGAACTCCTGGACGTAGCCGCGCAGCCAGTCCCGCTGGGGTGCCTGCAACGGTGACGGGTCGCGCACCTCCAGGTAGTTCCAGCAGGTCGCCGCCGCACCGGTGCAGGTCAGCGTCGGCTCCTCGGCGGCCAGCCACTCGAAGCTCCAGATGTACCCGCCCTGGATCTTGGGCAGGGTCAGGTCGTCCTCGTCGAGCTGCTTGAGGTCGAGCCGGTTCTTCGAGTTCTTGATCGTCTCCACCAGCATGTAGACGCCCATGTAGTCACCGGCGGCCACCGGGGCGGCGTCGGTGTTCAGGTAGAACTCCACGAACCGGTACCTCGGCGCCGGCATGCCCATCTCGCGCCCGAGATCGTAGACGAGCGCCTCCCGGATCAACGCCTTGTCGCTGAACGGCCCGCGCAGCACCCAGTCGGAGTCGGCCGGCATGCCCAGCACCGGGTAGTCGGCGTCGTCGTTGTCGTTGCCCCGCAGCTCGACGCGGTACGGCGTCTTCTCGAACGACGCCGACGACTGGCCGCGCAGGTGGAACCCGGCGCGGGTGGCGACCGTCGGGGTCGCGGCCAGCGAGGTGGTGCCACCGCCGCCCGGCTCGAAGACCATGGCGGTGGCGTCGAGGTACTCGCGGCCGGGCTTGCCGGCGCCGTACGAGTCGAGCAGGACCACCGGCAGGTCGTGGGCGGTGGAGACGTTCTGGGCGACGTACATGGCGGTCCCGGGCGCACCGGAGGCGGTCTGGCCGACGAATGCCTGCCCGCGTAGCTGGGTGGTCCGGGTGAACCGCAGCGGTGTGCCGGCGTACAGCGGCGACTGCGCGGTGGGCAGCCGGCCGTCGGTGGTGTAACGGACCTGCGCGCCGCCGATGGCGGTGCTCAGCGACACCGTCACCTCCCCCTGGAAGGTGCCGCTCGGCCGGGAGAAGACGATGTCGCCGACCAGGTCGTCCGCCGCCCCGGCGGCGGCGACGGCGTCGGCGGCGGAGGTGTCCAGGCCGGTGGTGACCCCGGCGCGGGCGGGGGGCGGGGCGGCGGTCGCGGCGGGCGGTCCGGCACTGGCCTGCGCCGTGTGCGGCACGAGGAGCCCGGTGAGGAGCATGGCCACGGCCGCGATCCCGACGGTGCGTCGGGTGGGCGTACGAACGGTCAGACGCACGATGTCTCCTGGGTGAGTCGGGGGATGGTGGTGGGCGCCGGTGCCGGCGCCGCCGACCCGGTGGCGTCGCGGAAGTGGCGGCGCAGCGTCCGCCGCCACGGCACGTCCGGCAGGTCCGGTCGCAGGGCGGCCAGGCCGGTCGCGTACTTCGAGATGCGGGCGGGTCGGGTGCCGCGCTGCCACAGCAGCCGGTCGACCGGGCCGGCCGCCGACCGGGTCTTGGTCTCGACCACGGCGACCCCGGGCAGTCCCAGGGCGCGCCGGTCGTCCTGCCAGTGCAGGTCGGTGTCGATGGTGACCCGGCTCGCGGTCGCCGGCAGCAGCAGCGTGGTACGCCGGTAGCCGGTCACCAGCACGGGTTCGAGGTGACCACCGGCGGGGGCGGACCGGATCGACTCGCGGTCGAGCGCCTCGTCGACGAAGTCCCGCCCCGACCGGACGGTGCGACGGTCCTCGCAGCGGTAGGGCAGCCGGTGCTTGGTGACCAGCCCCCGGGCTCCGCTGATCTTGACTTCCAGCCAGCACTCCGCCGAGTCGAGGTAGGTGCGGGTGCGCACCTTGAAGCGTCGCCGCCGCCGGTACGCCGCGCAGTGGTAGCTGGCCAGGCACGGGGTGTCGAAGTACACCGATTCGTAGCGGAAGGTGCGGGTGCCGCCGATGTCCAGCACCCGGGCGGACGGGGCGATCCGGTCGAGCAGGCCGGGCAGCTCGTCCAGCGGGACGACGTACTTGCGGTCCACCCGGCTCTGCAGCGCGGCCCGGTCGATCAGCTCGGCGAGCCCGACCGGGGGCAGGTCGGCCAGCGCCGACGCGAACGGCGGCGGGGTCATCGACGTGCTCCCGCCGGCACCGGCGGACCGGGGGTGGACGCCGGGGTGCGGCGGGCCACCGAGTAGCGCACGTCGACCACGGTGGTCTCGTTGACCAGGTCGACCCGCTGGGCGGTGGCGACGTGCACCCGGGCGTTGAGCAGCTGTTCCAGGTGGGCGACGAGGGCGACGTGGTCGGTGACGGCCGAGTCGAGCACCAGGATCTGGTGCCGGTAGTGCCGGAACACCCGGCGGTGGTCGCCGAGGAACATCACCGCGACGATGAGTGCCATCAGGCCGCCGTTGAGCCAGACCGAGCGGGTGCCCAGCGCGCCGAGGATGCCCAGCGCGAGCGCCGAGAAGTAGTACGCCACCTCGTGCTGGTCCAGTTCGGTCGAGCGGAGCCGGATGATGGACAGCACCCCGAACAGGGCCATCCCCAGCCCGAGCCCGGCACCGACGTTGCTGGCGCTCAGGGCGCCGGCCACCGCGAGGACCCCGACGTTGACCCCCAGGTAGGCGACGACGAGGTCGCGGCGTCGATGTCGGGGGAAGTAGAGCCCGAACACGAGCAGCGCCACCGCGCAGATGTCGATCGCGAACAGGACGACCTGCGTCATGTCTCTGGTTCCTCCCGGCTCGTCGGCGTGCCGGTCCGGCACCGCCTGCGTCAGCCCGGGGAGAAGCCACGGCGGTCAGCCGGAGCCGATCATCTTTTCGGTAAACTTTCGGTTACTCTTTCGGAACTGTAGGCATAACATTGAGAAACGTCAATCAGTGTTCTGCGTGGGTGACATGGTGAGACGCTGATGAGACTCCTGCCCCGGGGTGGGGGAGGGGGCTGAGGGGAGCGCGCTGGGCAGGGCGTCCGGGTCGGGAGCCTCGAAACTTTCGGTGCCGACCGGCGCGGGGTGACCCGGACCCGCCGGGGGCGGGCGCGGGGCGGGGGTCAGAACAGGGTGAGCGGCCCGGTCGGGATCGGTTCGGGCAGCGCCGCCAGGGCGGGCACCCGGGCCCGCACCTCGTCGTGGAACCGGCGGGCGAGCAGCGGTGCGTCGGCGTTGTCCGGGGTGTGCACGAACATGGTCGGTGAGCGGCCCTCCCGCAACCAGTCGGTGGTGATCTCGACCCAGCGCTGCCAGCCCTCGACGGTCTCCGCCTCGGCGTCGCGGCCGAGGTACCTGACGATCGGCCGGTCGGTCAGCGCTGCCGTCCGCAACGGCAGGCGGGGCTTCTTCGTCCACGCCTCCCGTTCCGCGTCACTGGTCGGCGGGGTGCGGAAGAACGCGGTGGTGTCGAAGGGCACCCACTCGGCGGACGCCTCGGCGAGCACCCCCTCCAGCAGGCGCGTCGCGCGAGGCTCCAGGAAGAACGCGGGATGCCGGACCTCCACGGCGTACCGGTGTCCTTCCGGCAGTCGGCGCAGGAAGTCGGCGAGCACGGGGACGTCCGTCGGGGTGAACGACCCCGGCAGTTGGATCCACAGGGCGTGCGTCCGGCTGCCGAGCGGGGCGATCGCGTCAAAGTAGGACCGGAGTGGCGCGTCGACGTCGACGAGCCGCCGTTCGTGGGTGACCACCTTCGGCAGCTTGAGGACGAACCGGAAGTCGGGCCCGGTCTGCCGGGCCCAGGACTCCACGGTCTCCCGGGCCGGGGTGGCGTAGAACGTGGTGTTGCCCTCGACCGCGTCGCACCAGCCGGCGTAGTGCCGCAGTCGCTCGTGCACCGGCAGCGGGTGGGCGATCAGCCGCCCCTGCCAGGACCGGTGGGTCCACATCGCGCAGCCGACGTGCAACCGCATGCTCCCGATCCTCCCGCAACGCCACCCGACCCGTCCGATCGCCGCACGCTATCGGAGCGCCGGCGGCCCGCCCGGGGCGGGTGCGGTGGGGGATCGACGGGTCGCCGGGAGCGTCGGTACCCACCCCGGGGGTCGCGATCGTCAACTTCCGGTTGACGATCCGGCAGCGTCAACCTATGGTTGACGCATGACGGAATCCACTCAGCTTCCGCACCCCGTCCGCCTCGACGAGCTGATCCAGGCCATCAAGAAGGCCCGCCCGGACGCGCTCGACCAACTCAGCGACGCGGTGCTCGTCGCCGACCACCTCGGCGACCTCGCCGACCACCTGATCGGCCACTTCGTCGACCAGGCCCGCCGCTCCGGAGCCTCCTGGACCGAGATCGGCAAGAGCATGGGGGTGAGCAAGCAGGCCGCCCAGAAGCGCTCCGCCGCCAAGGCCGACGCGGCCGCCGCCCTGGACCCCAACGCCGGCTTCAGTCGCTTCACCCCGCGCGCCCGCAACGTGGTGATCGCCTCGCAGGAGGAGGCCCGCAGCGCCGGCAACGCGGAGATCCGCCCGGAACACCTGGTGCTCGGCCTGCTCGCCGAACCCGACGGCCTCGCCGCCAGGGCCCTGGTCGCCGAAGGACTGGGCCCGGACGCCGTCCGGGAGGCGGTCGCCGCGGCGCTGCCCGCCGCGTCCGACCAGGTCCCCGACCTGATCCCGTACGACGGGCAGGGCAAGAAGGCCCTCGAACTCACCTTCCGGGAGGCGCTGCGGCTCGGGCACAACTACGTCGGCACCGAGCACATCCTGCTGGCGCTGCTGGAACTGGAGGACGGCACGGGCGTGCTGTCCGCACTGGGCCTGACCAAGGACCGGGCTGAGGCCCAACTGGCTGCCGCCCTCGCCGGCTTCGCCGACGGCAGGTAACAGCCGCGCCGGGTCGCCGGAGCGACCGACGCGGCCACAGGACCGCGACCGGCGGGACCCGTGGGCCGGCCGGCGCGGCGGGCCAGGGCCGGGCGCGGCACCGGGGGCGCGCCCGGCCGGCCGGTCAGTCGTCGGTGGGGAAGCCGTAGCGCAGCGCGTGCTCCGGGTCGGCCGGGTCGATCTGCCGGATGCCGGCGTCGGCGAGGCGCTTGTTGACCTCGTCGAGCTGCTCGCGCACCAGCCGGGCCTCCTCCTCGGTGACCCGCCCCCGGTGCGGCTTCCCGGCGTGGTCCAGGGTGCCGTAGTCGATCTTCTCGGCGCTCTTGCGGGCCTTCGGCGGGCGGACCCGCTCGGCGGTACGCAGCAACTGGGCCATCGGGGTGTCGGTCGCCATCGCGTCGAACTCGCTGGCGGTCAGCACCACCCGGCGCGGCTCCCCACCGGCGTGCCGGTCGTGGATCTCGACCACCGCCACGTCGAGCGCGGCGTCGTCGATGCTCTCCACCTCGGTCACGGTGGCGTCCAACCGCACGGGCCCGGCCACCAGGTCGGGGTGCTCCAGCACGACGACCCGGACCACCTCGTCGTCGGGACGCAGCACCGTGCCGCTGAAGTCGGAGACGTGGATCGTCTTCTTGCCCATGCGCTGCGGTTCTCCTGTCGCTGGCCGGAATCGACCACAAGACGCTACCCGACAGGTGTGCGAACGCCCCGGCCGGACACCCCGGTCGGACGGCCGGCGCGTGACGGAGCCGCCGGCCGCCGCGCGGTGGCACCCCGCCGGTCGACGCGGTCGTGGGTCGCCGGTCCGGGCGCTCCGCCGGTGGCCACGGGGGACGGACCGGGGCCGTCGTCGCGGGCGCGCCGAACCGGTCAGTGGGCGGTGAGGCCGCGACGGGAGGAGATGCCGGCGGGGAGGGTGTTCAGCTCACCCCAGGACAGCCGGGCGTTGACGCCGCGACCGCACCGGGCCTCCCGGTAGCGCGGCTGGGCCGGAAACCGGCCGGCACCCCCCGCCGTGTTCCACAGTCGCGCGCTGTCCTGCTGGTACCGCTCGTTCGGCTGCATGGGCATGGCCATTACCGTCCCAAAGAAAGGTGTCCATGTATGGAAATAGATATGACGCACGGTCGATGGACCGGGTTCCGGTGAGGCAGCTCACGGTCCGGTTCCCCCTCTACCCATGACGCGCTCCCGGCAACCGGACGTCGGCCGGGACGGCCCGGCGTACCGTGGATCATGGAGTGACCCACGGGGTGAGAGGGGCGGGCGGTGCTGGACCGGCGGCTGTACCTGCACCTGGCGACCTGGCTCGGGCAGTGGCCGGCGCCGCCCGGCCTGCACGTGGTCGGCTCGTGGCGGCGGGCACGTCCGGCCTGGGACGGCCGGGTCCGCCCGGCAGTCGCGGTCCGGGTCGCCGGCAGCACCGTGCTCTCCGTGCCACCCGGGCTGGTCGCGACCGTCCGGGAGCTGGCCGCCGGACCCCGGTCCGCGCTGTACGCGGCGCTGCCGGCGCTGGTCGGGCAACCCGCCTGGGTGGCCCACGACGACGTGTTCCGGTGGTGCCTCGCGCCGGCCGCGTTGCCCGACGTCGGCGTCTGGACCGCCCCCACCGCCCCCGACCTGCCACCCTGGCTGCACCTGTTCGACCGCGAGGTGCTCGTGGTGCGCGACGCCGACGGCGGCTACCTGGCCGGCGTCGGCATCAAGCGGCACGACGCGTACGGGCACGAGCTGGCCGTCGGCACGGTGCCCGCGGCGCGCGGCCGGGGGCTGGCCCGACGGCTCGTCGCGCAGGCCGCCCGCCGGGTGCTCGACGAGGGGGCCGTTCCCACCTACCGGCACGACCCGGCGAACACCGGTTCCGCCCGGGTCGCCGAGGCGGCCGGGTTCGCCGACCGGGGCTGGTCGACGTACGGCGTCTACCCGCCGTGAGGCGGGGTCGGTGTGCGGGTGGGGCCGGTGTGCGGCGCGGACCGTGGATCCCGGGCCGGATCCACGGTCCGCTGCCTGCCCCAGGCCCCGCCGTGACCGGTGTCCGCCGGCCGACCTCGGTGTCGGTCACGCTACGTACTTGGATGCCCGCTCGGCAAGGGGTGGCCGGCGGGTCGACTCTGTCCAGTAATGGACTTGAACTGGAGTTATGGAGATGCTCGCCCGCGAAGCCTGGTGACGCAACGTGCTCGTCGCCCGGTGCGGAGGCTGCCCGGCAGAGCGGTGTCAGGGGTCACCGGTAGGGTCGGGCGTCGCGGCGAGAGCCGGCGCGCGGTCGGGGACGGCCGGTTGGCCAGGAGTGGACGGGTATGCAGCTGCCGACGCCGGGCGAGGGGCACGGGCGGGTGGTCCTGGCGCCGGTGGGTGACCTGGACATCGCCACCGTCCCCGGGCTGCAACGCGACCTCGACGAGGCGCTGTGCCGGCCCGGTCTGTTGGAGATCGTCGTCGACCTGACGGCCGTCACCTTCCTCGACTCGACGGGGGTGGCCGCGTTGCTGCGCGGGGCGGCCGAGGCGGTCGGCCGGGGAGCCACCCTGCGGCTGGTCGACCCGCAACCGGTGGTGTCCCGGGTCCTGCGGATCACCGCGGTCGGCCGGCTGCTCGGCCTTCCCGACGACCACGGCGACCCGGCCCCCTGGCGTCGCTGACCGCTTCACGAGCTGACCGCTTCACGAGCTGAGCCTCACCTCGCTGACCGCTCCGGTCCCGCCCGGGGAGCGGCCGGCACCGAGGCGGACCGGTCAGGTGCGGTGCCGGTGCGGCGGCCGGGTGTTCCGCCCAGGCCTGCCCGTCCGGCGGGGACGGCGCGTCAGCCGGTCAGGCCGAGCACCTCCGCCGCCGCGCGGCCGTTGGCGTGGCTCGCGCCGTAGGTGGTGACGAAGGCCCGCACCCCGGCCGGCCGCCACCGCCCCGGCCAGCCCATCTCCACCACCGTCACCGGATGCGTCGCGGCCAACGCCCCGACCAGCGCGGGACCGCCGGGCAGCCGGTGCAGGTGCCGCCCGACCAGCACGATCGGCCGATCCCCGGCGAGTCGCCGTACCGTGGCCGGGTCGACCTCGGTGGCGACCACCCGGAGCTGTTCGACGCCGGCCAGGTGGGGGCCCAGCCCCCAGGGCACCCGGCCCTCGGCGACGGTGGCGGCGGCGTACACCTGCACCACGAGCGGCCGTGCCGGCGCGGTCGGGTCGCCCTCCACCCGCACCGCCCGGCGGGCGGCCCGGTACCCGAGACCGACCTCGACCGGGCCGGCGGGACCGGCCGGGCGGGCGGCACCGGTCCAGGCGG